>JAMLHE010000002.1:300000-391974 GCA_023957315.1 Candidatus Kapaibacterium sp. | reverse complement strand
AACATCAAAACTCCTGTTGTATTATTACGAAATAGCAATCGGGTTCTTCCCAAGGTTTTTTAGGGTCAATTCTATTACGGCAGCCCGGTTCTGCTTTTCCTGCGATAATCACTGAATAGCTTTTGCCCAAGGTAAATAGCACATCGCTTAAGCGATTGACATAGTTGTCGCTTTTTTCATCGTAAAAGAAGAAAGTTACTTTCTGCTCTCGGGTTTCGGTAGTATATGATGAAAAAGTATATTGTTCGATACTCTCTGAGTAAGCCTCGTCCTTTGCGGATTTTTTTATAAATGTAATGGGAATATCTTCTGTGGCATTTACAAATCGGTATCTGAAAATTGAATTATCACTTAAACCGAGGGGTTGGAATTTATTTGCAAAGATTTTGATGTTATTGCTGTTGCCGGATGCTACAAACATGATTCTTTCATTTTCGGTTGATTCGATTTGGTGAGATACACCGTTTACCCTAACTTCTATCACGCCTTTGTCCACTACTGTGGCTATCGAATTTGATGCTGATATGCGTGCGTCAACGACTAAATTTTGAATTGCTTTTGATGAAATTATATCAATATTAACAAAATTTACACCCCGAACAGCATTGACTACTTGAACAAATAAGCCTTCTTCCAGAAACGCAACATTCGTATTGACTACATCATCTTCTACGACAGAAATCTTAGTTTTGCCGTCGGTATCTTCGGAAAGTATTAGCAAATAACTGCTACCGGCTTTGAATTCGCCTTTTGCTGAATAGAGCATTTTCGCAGGTTGCGAAGCGGTAAAAATACTCAGCGGAGCGACACCTGCATAAAGAGCTAAGGGATGAGATAATTCACCTTGAGAAATTTCTGATGCAAGTATTGTTCCCGATGAGTAACCATTAGGGAATAATGCAGCGTTTGGCTCTGCTCTTGCCCCAAGCGATACAGTGATAGCTTCGTAATTCTTGGAAGCGTGAAGCACTCTGACGATTGCTTTTCCGGTTACATCCTCTTGCAAACTGACGGGCTCGACCAAAAGCATTTCGCCTGCAATTGTATTGCCTGAGTCGAGTATCACAAGTGAATAATTTTGCAACACTTCGATTGATGATTTAAGATTGATAGTCTCATTTCCACCAACTGTTGCCGAAATTGAATCTCTGAAAACAGTGTTGCAAACGCTAATTTGGTTGTAATCAGTAATTTGGTCAGGCTGAACTGATGATGCAACTGAAAGTCCGTTGAAATTGATGCCAATTTCGTTAGATGCGAGATTGATGATGCGGATATTGGCATTTCTTTCGTCAACAATCCTTGGCGAAGTAAGTGCACCGCCGCTCATCTCATCTTCATCTAAAAGTTTCAGAGTAGGGTTACCGTTTCCGTCATCAGTCACGATTAGCACGTATTGTTTGCGTGCTTCGAAATTAACTTCATAGATATTGACAAACTCTTCTTCGATTGAAGCACCGTCTCGCACAAATCTGATTAATGAAACACCCATGGTCTCAGCAATCAAATTTAGAGGACCTGCAGATGAATTCATATAATTCACATTATTAAACATGATTTCCCCATTCGGACAGCCACTCCTAACAGCAAATGACGAATTTGTATCCGGGAAAAGATTGATAATCTTGAGCAAACATTCGTAGTTGTTGTCGGGCAAAGCTGTCGTTGTTCTCAAAAACAACAAAGTGTCCACGTTACATCCGGGATTTGCCAAACATTCACGGCTTGGAACTGCAAAGTACGTATAGCGAGTGTTTCGCAAGAATTTTTGCAACATTTCTAATTCATACTCTTTGTTAGTCCCCGAATATACATTGAAAAAAGCCGAGTCAGCAGGTGGTTGAATAGAACTTGAACTCGTCCCCCAAGGAGTGACATCCGTTTTGGAAATGCCGGACATGTCCAAGGTTCTCGGGCTTTTGTCCTTGCTAAGATTAATAAAACGAACTCTGACAGTTTCAGCTTTCTCGGGTGGATTGACCAAAGCCGGGTTCTCTTCGATACAGGCGCTAATAATAAACGCAAGAACAATTGGTAGTATGATTCTTTTTAACATAGATAAAAGTCGTTTTTGTACAAAGATTATTTATAACAGACAAACATGTTGCAATAAAGTTACAATTTACGAAAAAATTTAATTTGCTGTTAATATTAAGACGATTAAAATTTATTTTTTTCGTTTAGTGATAAATTATTATCTTAGTATATATTTTTGGCACAATATTTACGGGATTTATTGATTCGATGATTTTAATAGATAATATATTAGTTGACGAGCGGATTGGGACGAGTGATTTCGAGTGCGATTTGACCAAATGCAAAGGTGCTTGTTGTACGTTTCCGGGCGAATACGGCGCCCCCGTTCTTGATGATGAGATACCCAAAATCATGGAAGCCTTGCCTCATGCTCTTGAGTATTTATCCCAAAAATCTATCAAAGTTATCGAAGAAGTGGGTTTTGTTTCCGGAATACAGGGCAACATGACCACTATGTGCATTGAAAAAAAGGATTGTGTGTTTGTCTTTTATGAGGGCGATATTGCATTATGTGCTCTCGAAAAGGCTTACTTAGAAGGCAAAACCGACTTCAAAAAGCCGGTATCGTGCCACCTGTTTCCTATCAGAGTCGGTGATTACGGGGGGAAATCGTTATATTATGAGAAAATCTCAGAATGCGATCCGGCAATTACCAACGGAAGGAGAACGGGGAACAAAATATACACTTCTGTCAAAGAAGCTATCATCAGAGAGCTCGGCGAGAGTTGGTATAATAATTATCTTAATGTAATTAACGGTAAATAAAGAGGAAAATGAATATAACACTTGACCTTCGGACGTCTTTATCGCAAAGACTTACACCTCAGCAAATTCAATATCTGAAATTGCTCCAATTGCCGCTTGTGCAATTCGAGCAATATATAACCGAAGAACTCGAACAAAATCCCATGTTGGAAGACCCCAACAGTGCTATAGATGATGTCTTCTCCGACGACGAAGATGATTTTATTCCGAGTTTGCCCACGGCTCAAGACGCCCAGACTACTGTTTCGGAGCCGGATGTCGCTGATGACCAATCTGATACTGTTTATACAGAGTCTCCTGCTGAAGATTTCATCGTAAGCGAAGATGAAAAAGACCCATTCGAGATTTATGATATGGTCTGGCAAGACGATGTTGGTAACGAATCCCATTCGACTGACAATTTCGATGATGACGAACGTACGCCATTTCAAATCAAAGACAATGTCACTTTTGAAGAAGATTTAATCAGCCAACTGAATTTGCTCGAATTGACCGAAGAAGAGCTGATGATTGGCGAAAGAATTATTGGCGATTTGGATAGCGATGGATACTTCAGACGCGAACTTCAAGATGTGATTGATGAATTGAATTCCGAAATTGCCCGAATCAATACTCTGGCTCAAGGCAAGCATTATATCGAAATGCACCAGCAAAATGGCAAATCATATTCCAATCCTGCAAAATATTACGAACTGACTCCTGAGAGCCGCCGTTTGCTCGAATCAGCTTTGAATCTGACCAATAACGAAGGTCTGCCGACAAATATTCAAAACCATCAGAAAGCCGATGAATTAAAATTTTTCAAAAGTATTGATATTGAAACAGGTGAAAGAGTGCTTTCGATTATTCAAGGGCTCGAACCTCCGGGAGTTGCATCGAGAAATATACAAGAATGTCTGATTGCCCAAACTAAACATAAGGAAGCCGCTCCCGATAGAGATTTGGCGCTGAATGTTTTGTCAAAATGCTACGAACCCTTTATACGCAAGCACTATAAGCAAATCATCAAGGATTTGAATATTTCGGAAGATGAGCTACGTAATGCAATTGAATTTATTAAGAGATTGAATCCCAAGCCCGGCGGTGGAGACAACCAACCCGAGATGAATTCGGTAATTCCCGACTTTATGATTAATCGCGATGAAGAATCGGACGAATTGCTGATTGGGCTAAATGACAGTCGCATCCCGCAAATCAAGCTCAATAATTTGTACGATAAGCTTAAGAAAACTGCGAAACTCAAAAAATTCAACAAAGACACGAAAAAGTGGCTCAAAGATAAACACGAAGACGCAAAATTCTTGATGCAGGCGATTGTTCAGCGTAAAAATACAATGCTGAAAGTGATGACAGCTATTGCTCAAAAGCAAAAAGCATTCTTCTACGAAGGCTCTTCAGCCATGAAGCCCCTTCGATATAAAGATGTAGCCGAAGAATCAGGTATGGATATTTCAACAGTGTGCCGAATCGTCAATGGCAAATACGTTCAAACCGAGTATGGGACATACGAGCTAAAGCATTTTTTCAGCGAGGCATTGCCCACTGAAGACGGTGAAGATGTTTCAAACAAAGTAATCAAAGATGAATTGAAAGATATTATTGAAGCTGAAAACAAGAGCAAACCTTACAGCGACGAAGAATTGAGCAAATTGCTCGGCGAAAGAGGCTATCAAGTTGCTCGACGTACAGTCGCAAAATATCGCGAGCAAATGCGAATTCCCGTAGCTCGATTACGCGTTGAAATTTGATTTCAATACATTGAGTGATTTTTTCATATTGCCGATGAAAATCAACCAAGCTATTACTATCGTTGTCGTAGTTGCGTAATAACCTGCATCGAAGGGTAATTTCGCTATTTTCATCTCGAATAAAATTGCTCTTGCGGCGGTGAACAAAATCAGCAGGATTGCTGCTATCAACGATGACTTAAATAGCGAAGGCACGGACAGAATTGCGATATACCTAAATACCGATTTGCCCAAACTTATAAAATAAGGCTTGAGAATAAAATAACTTGCAATCGGTATCAGCACCAAAAGCGCCAACGATACCAAATAGATGACTGAGGGAAGTTTTGGACTAATGTCTGCCAATCCGCCGGAAATCATAAACGCAGCAAAAGATGCTATCAAAAGCAAAATTGCAAAATATTTGCTATCGCAACTGCTCTTTATTTCGTCACTTGCGAGATATGTTAATGTTTTCTTTGTATTTAGATACATTTTTTTTGTTCAAAAGTATTAGAAATAATATTTTTTTGTTAATTTACTTTTTTAAAATAACAAAAATGAAAATATAAATTACAAACTAAATTAGGATTATGTGATGTCAGACCAAATAAAAATTCATAACCACCAAACTTACTCGATTATTGAGTTGAACGGTAGGTTTTTACCGGGCGGCGACCCTGATGTATCGGACTTGATTAGAGACCATATCCGCGAACAAGGCGATTTGGGTGTCAAAGGTGTTGTGCTTGATTTGCGCAATGTTGACTTCTTTGCATCTAATGCAATTGGAGCTTTGATGTCGGGCTATAATCTGCTCATGGATAAGGGTGCAAAGTTGATTCTCTGGAGACCCAAATCATATCTACGCGACAGTTTGAGACTTGTAAGAGTGGACAAGCTATTGTCTATTGTTGACGATTTAGATGAAGCAATGGACATGATGGGACTGCCTCCTGTTAATGAATAATCGCTGAGAAAATTTTCGTAATCCCGCAAAATTGCCTTTTGACCGGCATTGTGGTTTCATTGTAATGATATAAATAACAAGTCCGTTTTATACGGACTTATTTTTTGGGGAATCACTTCTTTTTCATATCAAATGTAGTTACTTAGCGTAATCTGAACGAATAGATAGGATTTGACGTCTTTATATTTAGAAGTGGAATCTTCATTTACTTAATTCAATCTAAAAAGTAGATGACGGTCAAATGAAACGAAGGAATTAAAAAATGTTGATGGGGATTATAGATGCAGTAGTATTCATGTTTGTCGAAATGGCGCCCTACATAGTATTGGGGCTGATATTCGTGGGTCTGTTGAATCTATTTATAAATAAAGATGTTATTGCACGTCAGATAGGCAAAAAAAGTTTTATGTCGAATCTGAAAGCCGCTTTATTCGGTATTCCTTTGCCACTATGTTCCTGTGGGGTTATTCCGGGTGCGGTTTATATGTCAAAAAGCGGTGCATCGAAAGGTGCGACAATTTCATTTTTGATTTCGACACCACAAACAGGCGTTGATAGCATATTTGCGACTTACGGTATGATGGGACCTGTTTTTGCGATTTTTCGTCCCTTAGCTGCTCTAATTATGGGCATCTTGGGTGGTACATTTATCAATATCGTTGATAAAGATGAGCCGGAAAAGAAAAAATTTATCAATATCGAGCAATTTCAGCCAGTTTCCAAGTCTGATTTAAACACAAGAATTAAAAGTACGGCGAGATATGCTTTTGTTGAATTTTTAGATGATATTTCGGCACAATTTGTTGTGGGTGTTATCATTGCAGGACTGATAGCATATTTTATTCCTGATGATTTCTTTGCGGATTCGGCAATTAATTCGGGAATTCTCGGCATGTTGATTATGATTGCAATCGGAATTCCGATGTATATTTGTGCAACTGCATCAATTCCAATTGCTTTGAGCTTGATGATGAAAGGATTTTCTCCGGGCGTAGCATTTGTGTTTCTGGCAGCAGGACCTGCAGTAAATGCAGCAAGTTTTACGATTATATCTAAAACTCTTGGCAAGAAATTTGCATTTTATTACGTCGGTACAATCGCTGTTCTCGCAATATCAATGGGTTATTTGCTCGAATGGATTTTTTCTGTCATTGGTACGTCTTCAATTACTCATGTTCACGAACATGAGCATGGAGCAAATCTTATAACATCCGAAATTGCAATCGTTATAAGTATATTTTTTGCTGTCATGCTTGGGTTCAGCTTTTATCGAAAGTATTTTGCAAAATTTTTTAGAAAAAGTGAGGATAGTATAATGGAATCAGGTACTGAACAAAAGGTCGTAGGAATTGAAGGAATGACTTGCAATCATTGTGTGGCAAATGTCAAAAGGGCTATAGAGAAAATTCCGGGTGTTCAATCTGTAGATGTCAGGTTGGACGAGAATAAGGCATACATTCAGGGGGATTTTGATATGGACAAACTAAAAGCCGCAATAGATGAAATTGGCTATAAAATTGTCTGATGTATAAACCGAAAATTAAAAATATACTATATTTGCATTTTTAAATAATGATTTGATATGAACAAAACAGCAATTTATCCGGGTACATTCGACCCAATTACTAACGGACACGTAGATGTTATCGAACGTGCGTGTGAGATGTTCGACCATGTGCATGTTGTGATAGCAGTGAATGCAAAAAAACAGACGCTTTTTTCCGAAGAAGAAAGATTGGTCATGATTAGAGAATCGCTCAAACATTTGGATAATGTCTCCGTGATTGCACATCACCAACTTACTGTGGAAATAGCTCGCGAGACAGGTGCAGTGGCAATAGTACGCGGTATAAGAGCCATCTCGGATTTTGAATTTGAATTCCAAATTGCACTCATGAATCGCAAACTTGAGCCCAACATTTACACTGTTTTTCTGACTCCTCACGAAAAATATACTTATCTGAATTCGAGCATTGTTCGGGAGATGGCAAGCTATGGTACCTTCGCCGAAGATTTTGTTCCGCAAATTGTTGTAGAAGCTTTGAAAAAGAAATTTGAATCAAAATCTTAAAATATACGGAGAAAAATGAATGAAATTAACTGTTGATATTAGTCTTTATCCTCTAAGCGAGGATTTTATTCCTCATATTAAGGAATTTATACTCCGGCTCAGATCATACGAAAATTTGACGATTGCCACGAACAAGCTCAGTACTCAAGTTTCGGGCGAATTTGACGAAGTAATGAAAATTATCGGCGCCGAAATGAAGGCAATGTTTGAAGAACAACGTTCTGTACTTGTGATGAAATTCTTATTGGGCGATAAACTTAATGACTGATTTCGTGCTAAAATTACAATGTGTATTTATAAAAAATGAAGAACAAAGAAAAAATTGGCAGATAGAGATAAAATATTAAATAATGATGGTAAGCGAGAGTTGTCCGAAAGAGAAAGGCAAATCCTGCACAAAATAGTGCATTTGTACATTTTGAAGGCTTCACCTGTGGGTTCGCGTTTTCTTTCCAAATATATCGAAAATGACATGAAATTATCGCCCGCAACAATGCGAAATATCATGTCCGACCTCGAAGAATTAGAATATATCAGCCATCCTCATACATCAGCCGGCAGAATCCCGACCGATAAGGGCTATAGATTTTACGTCAATTCGCTCCAAAGTTTTGAAAAGCTCAATAGTGTGGAACTTTCTGCCGTAAAGAAAACTTTATCGCAAGGTGATTCGGATAATTTGCTCAAAAATGCTTCAAAAATACTTGGACTATTATCTAAATATCTCGGAATTGTCAAATTCCCGCACCTCCGCGATTTGATTATCCAAAAAATTGAGCTAATTCAACTAAGCTCTACCAGATTGCTTGTGGTACTTGCATTGGAATCGAAACAAATCAGGACTGTGACGCTCGAAGCCGATTGCGAAATTGATTCGGCGGATTTGGATTCACTTTCAATATATATCAACGAGCGATTGACAGCAAAGCCTTTGAAGTTTATTCGCGATAATTTCGCCGATATTATCAGGGATTCCGATATGGGAAACACGCCTTTGGTAAGGCTTTTCACCGAATCCATTGATAGAATTTTTGCCTCATATCAATCAAGCGAACGAGTACACATAGCCGGAACGCCGAATTTGCTCGATTATCCTGAATTCGAAACGCCCGAAAGATTCAAAGGTGTAATCGAATTAATCGAAGACGAAGATGTAATAGTCCATCTGCTTGATAATATTGAAAATAAAGATGGCGTAATCATAAGCATTGGCGCCGAGCACGAAAATCTTATAATGTCCGATTACAGCCTAATCAAATCTACTTACAAAATGGGTTCTGCAACCGGGACGATTGGATTGATTGGTCCCAAACGCATGAATTATGGCAAAATGATTACAATCGTGAAGTATATTTCCGATTATCTATCCAAACATAACGACTACAATTAGGCTTACAATAAATGATTCATGTGCTTGCGGCGCAAAAAATCAACTAATTCCTGAACGTCCTCGGTTTCGCCTTTTTTGCAAATCAAAATAGCCTCGTCGCTATCAACTACTACTAAATCATCGCATCCGATTATACCAATCATCTTTCCACGTGACATCACGAAACAATTCTTATTGTTAAGCGAAATGACATCGCCTTTGATAACGTTATTGCTCGCATCTTTCATCGAAATTCTGTAAAGTTCGTCCCAATTGCCCAAATCGCTCCAATTAAAGGAAGCTTTGACACAACGGACGTTTTCGGCTTTTTCAAGAATCCCATAGTCAATCGAAATCGAAGGAATTTGGCGATAAATATTTTGCAAAAATTCTACGTATTTATCCCGACCAAACATAGGCACCAAGTCTATAAATCTTTCGTTAATTTCGGTCAAATATTTCCTGAATGCAGCCATCACAGTGCTAATTTTCCAAACGAAAATACCGCTATTCCACAAAAAATCGCCTGATTCGATAAATCTGCGTGCAGTCCCGATATCAGGCTTTTCGGCAAAGGTCAAACATTGTTTCAGCCCTGATTCGTAGTATGGGTTGATTCCCGGATTGCCATTTTTGTATTGAATATAACCGAATTTGGTTTCCGGTCTCATTGGGTGGATGCCGATTGTGATGATATCATCCGCAAAATCTGCACAATCTCCGGCAATATCCAAACTATGGTAAAACTCGCCGAGATTAGAGATATTATGGTCTGAAGGGAACACAAACATAATCGTATCATCATCGTAATTTTTTTGCCTTATATAATGTGAAGATAAAGCAATCGCCGGTGCGGTATTTTTGCCGAAAGGTTCATAAATTATATTTTCTTCGGGTAAATTCGGGAGTTGTTCCTGGGTTATAAATCTGTGTTCGTAGCCCGTCACGACAAAAATATCTTCTTTACCGAAATAGTTCTCAAGTCGCTCGTAGGTATTCTGTAGCAAAGTCCCTTCGCCAATCATATGAGTATATTGTTTAGGATTCTTTTCTGTGCTGCGGGGCCAGAATTTGGCTCCCAATCCGCCTGCTAATATCAATGCAACTTTTTTCATGCCGTTTTTCTCATTCTTATTTCCAATACAATATGTAAAATTATGAAATAAACTTGCAATAATAAAATCAATTTTAAATTTTATTGAAAATTTCCGTTCAAAAAAGTTTAATTATCCTCAACATTAATCCAATTCTAACAAAAAGTAAAAATATCAAATCGTATATAATGAAAATAAAATAATTTTGATAGTATGTTTATATTTCTTAAATTGGTATAAGCAAATTCTGCAAAAAGTTTTTACTTGAAGATTTATTAAATTATACTATCAATTATGATGAAAGATAGAAAAATTGATATATTCCAAGTTCATTGTTTGAGCCATCAAACTTTTGTATATGCTATCCTTTTGCTTATGCTGATACTTATGTCCTCATATTCAAAAGCAGACACTGACACCCTTAATTGGGTTTTTACCGGAAATGCAAGTGTATCTTCAGATTTTTATTCAATCAATTCATCTCCCGAAAATAGTATCAATCGCCGCCGCCCTACAGATTTGCATAGATTACTATACAATTCAAATTTGAAATATGGAATCTTCGAGTTGCCGATAACAATTGTGCTCTCATCCAATCAGACAAACTTTACCACTCAAGCTCCCGGGGCACAGACATTTATGCAATATTTGCAGAACCCGATGAATATAATTAGAATTGCTCCGCGAATTGGAGACTTGAGCCTTCAGTTTGGCTCATTCGTCCCTCGTTATTCCGAACTTTCTACAGGTAATTCTAATGTTTTCGGGCTTGGAGCTGAATATACTCCCGATAATCTTGCGATTTCGGTATTTTACGGCATTTCGCAACGTGGAGTCGAATCCGATACTACACGTGGAATTCGTGGGTCTTATGAACGGCGGAGTTTGACCGCACGATTGCATTATGGGAGCAAACGCACCGGGCTTATCGGGATAAACGTGGTCGCTGCCGAAGATGTAGAGAGCTCTATGAAATCTCCAAGTTTGGAACTTTATCCTGAAAGAGGATTTTTAACAACGATTAATTTCCTTGTTCCATTCACGGAAAGGATTTTTCTCGAAGGCGAAGCAGGTGGTTCACTTTTCACTCGAAACACTCGAGACAAAGAAATCGAAAGCAGTAGTTTAGACTTTTTGTCTGTATTGACACCTATTAAAACATCTACTCGAGCAGATGGTGCCGGAAGGTTGAAATTCGGGATAGAATATGATACTTGGGGAATCGCCGCAAATGCTCTTTATGTAGGAGACGGCTACGTCCCCTTGGGGTACAGGTTTTTCATGTCGGACAGATTGGAATTGACATTGATGCCGAAATTACGACTTTTCGACGGCACTATTTTCGTATCGGGCTCAATTGGTACACGCATTAACAATCTATCAAACACAAAATCCCAGACAAGTGAGCAATTGTTGGCATCCGTAAATTCTGCAATACGATTTACCGACTATCTCAGTCTCAATGCGGGCTACTCTAACTTTGGATTCCGAAACAGAACAGATAATGACACTCTGAAAATTGATGTCATATCGTCTTCGTTTAATCTCTCGCCAAATTTAATTTTACGCGGACAAAAGCTTATTCATTCGATTACACTAAGTTTTGCATTTGACGATTATAAAGACTACAACACATTTACAACTGTAATCAACGAAAATTCAACTCGCAGCATAACAGGAGTTCACGTAATCAACTTCACCGAAATACCCTTGACCACAGATTTGACGCTAATGCAACTCACAAACGACATCAAGCCATTCGAACTTAGCATCTATTCGGTAATTGCAGGCGTGGCTTACCGTTTTTTCGACAATACGCTCAATCCATCTCTAAAAATTTCATACAATAACACAAGTTACACAGGAGCCGGTTCGGATAATTCAATCGGATTCCGGGCAAAAGTGGCTTATATTTACAACAAAAGTTTGACATTTACTGCCGAAGCATCATCCAACCAATATTCTTACGGTGAATTGCGGAGCAATGCTTCATTTGGGGAGACTTTCGTGCGGCTTATGGTTGCATCAAGATTTTAGTGCTAATTTTCTAAGGGAGTTTGAATTATGAGAAAAATATTATCAATTTCGTTGCTTTTGTTAGCAAGCATTTTTACAAATTCGTTCGGGCAATTGAACGTACAGTTGGCTATTTCTCCCAATCCCTCGCCCTATCTGTCGGATTGGCAGGAGAGACGGGAAACGGCAACTATGATAATAACAAACTCATCTTCAGACCAATTTTTTGTAAAGTTGCATACTCGGATATATCAAGGCGGGTTCTCGGATGGTGAAATTCAAGCCCAGACGATTACCGAGAGAATGCCTGTTATGTTTATTGAGCCGGGTGTTACTGTGTTAGATGCCACAGAAATGATTCCATACGAATCAATGGAATTTTACGGACACGTAAATGAAGTTGTAATTCGAACCGGAAAATTACCTGCAAATAATTATACGATTTGTGTCCAACTTTTGGATGCTGAATTGAACGAGCCGCTGACGCAAGACCAATGTCGGCAGTTTTTCATCACTGATTACCAAGGTCCAACTTTGCTTTTGCCTGAAAATCTAAGCGAATTGAAGCCGGAATCAGTGAGCAATATAATTTTCCGATGGACTCCTGTTGTTCCGCAGCCTTTCGAGCCGGTTACTTATACTGTGGCAGTATTTGAAGTATTGCCCGGACAATCGCCCGATATGGCATTTCAGGCAAATTTCCCGATTCTGACCAAAGAGGCAATGAACACAAATTTTACTCTTTGGACTCCGGATTTCGATTATCCGCAACCGGGAATGCAGTATATTTGGAGCGTTCGGGCAATTGATTCGCGTGGTAACCCTTTGGGGCAAAATGACGGTTGGGCAGAGCCATTCATATTCAATGTAACGGAGCGTAGCAGCGGATTTGGCAGAGATTGTTCGTGCGAAGACATAAAGAAAACAATTGAAACTCGAGATTGCAAATCATGCTATTCGATTGAAGTGGAAGGATTGCTGATTGATATTAATTGTGGTGTCCCGATTTACCTATCTGAGGTAAATTCTTTTGTAACAGCTAAAAGTGATTTCCCCGTTGAGTGTGGTGAGCACAGTTGGCTGCTAACGGGTACAGTATTCCAACCCAATCCTGATTATTTGACGACCGATGCAAATGCTTCAAAATATATTACAAAACAAATTGAAATTCCGCTCTCGAATTCAAATATTGCAAACTTTGAGAGTTTTGGTTGGGGTAAATTCGAGCTAATTCATTCGATTAATGGTCTGACTGTTTCAAGATTTTCATTTTTCTCGGACGAACCACCAAGCGATGACGATTCATTACCAATTACCAAAGGCGGTCATTCAATTAAAATTGTCAGCCCGCAAGATGCTTGTGTCGGTTCTGTCATAAGTGAAATGGTTGATGGTATGGTAACTATAACTTGGGAATCAATTGGAGAATTCATAGATTTCGAAGTGGTGATTTTGGAAAATCCCTGCGGTAGGTATCGTTACCCTGTACCAAGTAAAGTGCCCCCCGTGAAAGTGCCTGCTATGTCGCGAGTGCCATACGAGGGTGAAGGCGGTGGCGACGGTGGCGGTGAAGGTGGCGACGGTGTAATACGTGAAGTACACAAAGAAAAAGTTACAGGTCGCGAGACACGTTCAGATTGGAGTACGACAAATTCTGTAGTTGTACCGTTGGCTGAGGTACTTGGCGAAGGTGACGCATTTATCGTCCAGATTGAAGGCAACGCAACATCAGCAGATGGCGAAGTTTTTTTAGTTTTATCCGAACCGATTTGCTCCAGATATCGCCCGCTTGATTCTGATGGAAATCCCGTCGAGACTACACCCTGCTTTCCGCCTCATCGCCCCGAAAATGCCTGTTTGCCCAATGTTAAACCCTTACCCGGTAGCGAAATTTCACTTGGCGTCTATGTTGAGAACATTGATTTATTCGAATATCCGCGTGCTGTGGCTATGACTGCCGATGCTGTGGATTGGGACATAGTAGAAGTACGCTGCAATCCTAACGAAGATTGCCCCGAAACGCAGAGTATGGAACAATTTGCCGTTCGCGATTTAATAAGTCCAAATCAATATAAATGGGAACTCATCGGCAAAGGGTCTCTCAATGACCCATTCGATGTCGGCAATATCGCTCAACTTACAAATGATATCAATGATATTAACAAAAGAATCGCTGAATTGGAAGAGAGAATTGATTCGCTTAATCAAGCAAAGGATTCGAGATTAAGTACTCTTAAAATTCAGCAGGATATGGCAAAAGGACAAGTAGGGAAAACAGACACCACTATAATGATGCTGAGAGATTCATTGATAACTATTACTCAAACTTTGACTGCAAAATGGGACAGTTTGACAACCATCATAAACGAGCGGATTGCCTTGAGTGATAGGATTATTTCCAAGCGTGATTCAGTTGACGGTGTGATTTTAGATTCCATTTCATATTATGATGAACTGCTGTTAAACAAACCAAGCAGCTACGAACTCGGATTGTACGATAAAATAGCAGACGCTCGAGATGAAGTTGATGATGCGAATAAAGATTTGAGGCAATCTCAGACAGACCTCGCCGACGAAGCAAAGCGATTGCAGGACGAAATTATTCGTGCATCTGATGCCGTCAAAGCACAACAAGATGTCGTTAATAATATCAACAATCTGATTGAAGGAAATCAGCAAAGAGTCATATTTTTCGAGCGGCAGGCTTATAAATTATTCGGTTCATTCGCTACTGTTGCTCGGAGTTACATGCGTGAACGCGACCAATATCGCCGTTCAATGAGCAATTTCATAATTCAAAATTTTGATTATGGTAGCGATATTCACGATACACTCACGAATATTTTTCAATTTGCTGATATGATAGCCGAAGACCTTATTGGCTCGACAAATCAGCAATATCGAATGACTCGACTCGCTCTTTTCGATTCTCTCAATGTATCATTTGGCAACTTAGCCAATGATAGTTGCAGCGCTAAATCTGATTCATTGCGTCGTGCTTTGTGCTCCTCATCACTTACATTTGTAGGGAGTTCATACACACTCTATCGCCAAGCACTAAATTCTTCGATTGTTCAGAATTTTGTTGTGGACACATCTGCTATTGACAGTATTAAAAAATTTAGAAATGCGATTCTAACGTACGAACCAATGCTACAAGCTGCCAAACTACAATTGCAACAAACTTATGATGCTTATAATCAAGCATTGGAAAATGATTCGACAACTATAGCACAAATTGTAGAAGCCCAAAAAGCGCTCAAGGACTCGATTACCGCTCGAGAACAACGCTTGGCAAAGGTGGAAACCGAATTACGTGATACTGTAAGCAACCGAGAAGAGAAATTCACCAATAATCGCGTCGAATTCGTTGACCGAAAAGCCTTCCATGAGGAATTTCGTCAAATGACAATTATTGATATATCACGGCTCAGCGATACTGTTCAAGTGAAAATATCGGATTCTACTGTTTGCATTACCGAGATAATCAAAATCCAAAGTGATAGCACAATTATCGAACGCGATATTAAAATCCAAGAAGATTTACTCAAATCGCTTCAAGATATTCTTGCACTCGATTCGAATGACATCAAGAAAGAAATTGATGACATGATAAGCAAACTCGAAGATGAAATCAAAGCATTAGAAGACAAGCTGAAGGCAATGAAGGACAGCTTGAATGTAAGTTTCGCAGGCACAAAAACCGCAACCGGTCCCAAAGTTTATTATATACCGCCGCCCTTGGAAGATATAATGAAAGATAAAACAAGATTTGAACACTTAAAAGATTCAGTTGCTAAAGCCGAAGCCGACTTACTTTTGGCAAAATCCAAAAAGGAAGCAGGGCAAAAACAATTGGCGAGAATGTTGGAAAGAATCGGGCGCTCACTAATTCAATACGTTAATGCTGAGGAAAAAATCAGCGAATTGGAAGATGCGAAAAAAGATGCCCAAGACAAACTAGGCGAAGATAGCGAAGAAAGCAAAGATTATGGTGATAGATTAGACGGAATCCGCCAAACTGCCGAATCTGCCAAGAATACTTCCGAGCAAAAACTCAATGATTTAGACCCCGACAAGATTAAAAGCGAGCTTGTTGATATAAATCAGGACATCGTGGTCAAGAAAGTTGACGTTGCCGACGCACTCAATGATTTCAATGATTCCTACCTTGATTTAATTGACAAGTCCTCCAATCTCGGTCAGTATCGACAACAATTGCAAGCTTTGACAAAACAATATGAGTCAACGCTCGACCGTGCAAATGAATTAAAAACAGCACTCACACAATCGCAAAATGAAGTTGCTCGTATCAGAGCTTTGAATGATTATGCAAGGGCTCAATGGGCGAATGCTGATTTGGATAGAAATGAACAAGCATATAAGAATCAACAAGACAAGATTCAGCTTTTAGTAACGGCAATTCAATTATTGCTCCAAAATCATAACAGCACGACAAATCAACAATCTGACGCCGAAGATGAATTCATGGAAAAAATCGGTAAAGTAGCCGAGAAAATGCAAGAATTGAGTAAATTATTTGATAATTATTTCGAGAAATGGAATGAATATCAAGCAGAAAAGCTGCAAGTGGCGCATTGGAAAGTAACGAAAGTCAAAGCCGAAGACCTCGAAGGGAAAGTAGATGATGCCGAAACCAAACTCAATCAGATGAAGAAAACTGATAGCCTTGGTAAACAATTCGACTTGACAAAAGTTGATGATGAACTGAGGAAATATCAAGATGCAAAATCTAATGCAGATTCGGCGATTGCAGAAATTGTCAGAAAAGGGAAGGATTTGCTCGATTCATTGGATAAGAAAATCGAAGAAGCCGAAGACAAGCTTGCGGAAAAAAAGGAAGATTTGCGTAGATTTTTATTAAATGAATTTAACACCGTTGACCTCGTAGTTCAGCTCAAAGTAACTGTAGATGATGATGTTATTGACGGATATCGCTATGACGACAGCCAAAAAATCAAATCAAAAGAACTTAGATATATGTCTAAGCGTGTGCCACACTTCGACAGTGAACGCCCGAATGTAGAGGAACCCAAGTTAGACAAAAAGCCAGGCGAATGCTTAGTGAAATATGAATTCGAGAAAGACCCTCCAATCGCTGCTTCTGACCCGAGCTTCAACCAAAAGGAACCGCGAACCATTGCACTTGTTTACAAAAATGGCGAGCCGCTTTGGCCCGAATGGCCCGTAATCGAAAACTCCGCTCCAACGCTGTCTAAAGATATTGTGATTATGGCAGGAAATGCTCAAGATACTGATGATTTCTCTATTACCTGCCGCACCGATTGCGAAACGAAACCCATCAAGAATGGAATTGTTGAATTGCCACAATACACCTGGAGAGGCGATGGAACATATTATCAAATTAACACGGCAAATTTAGAGCAACAAATCCTTGCTTATTGGGAGCCTCCTGATGTACCTCAACCATATTGCGAAAAGGATTTTGAGGTTGTCAATGACTTCCGGGCTGCTCGTAAGGGACCCGATGATGATGTCTTGGACAAAAAGACAAAACCACTCATCGTACCCGGTGTATTGATTGAAGTACCCGAAAAGTTGATTGGGTGGTCTGAAAAGAAAGATTCAATCAAGGCAAGAATCGTCAAAGGTGACCACACCGGGCTTGCGGGAGAAAAAATCGAATATTCAGTCACTTTGCTCGAGGGTCGTGCCGAAGATTACGGATTTCCTTCAGATACGGTCAAAGTCGTTACAACGGATGGTGACGGATACGCACCTGTAGAATTCAACTTCGGAAAAGGATTTGCAAAATTTGAAATCAAAGTAAAATGGTTCCGACAAGATACTTGTGAAAGCAAAACTATTGAAGTGGAATCACCACTCAAGATTCAAATGCTACGATTTGCATCGGGATTGAGCAAAGAGGCTTTAGATGGTGCCATGGAAATATGGGATGGTGCATCGGTGCAAGATATTGCCGCTACAATGAGCACTGATGATGAAAAGAGAATTTATGGCATTGCAGGTTTGTTCGATAATTATCCTAATTTTATCAACGAAGAGTATATAAATTACGAACTTGATGACCCGAAACTTGATGTTGACCCTGATTCTGTCGAAACTTCCTTATTCGGAATTGCCGTCACATACATTGATGGCGATGTCCCGGAAAATGCAAAATTAAAACTGACTGCACGTTGCGAAGAAGTTTTCAAACCCATCGCAGACCCATATGAAGATTCGATGGAGCTAAATACCACAAAAGAAGACAGATTCAAAATCGGCATTGATAAATCAATTTTTACTGTTGTGATGGACGAACCATTCACAGTTGGCGAATTGATTAGCGGTACGGGCAAACTTGAAATCGCTCCGGGCGGGCTTAATCCGGCATTTTTGACTCAACTTTTGAATATTGTATTAGTCGCAGACGAAGTCTTTGTCGAAAATGAAGGGCAAGACATTGTAGCTCAATCCGGCAGAGTAACTTGGGAAGCACCTGACGGATTATCGGCGGATTTGCCGGGCTTCACATTTACTTTAGATTCCTTGTCTTTGCGAGCTAAGCAAGCTGCTCAAATGGGTGGGAAAATTTCCAGCACAAGCGATAAATTGCCGCACCCCGTTGGATTTGACGCTGAACTATATTCTGACGGTGAATTTTTCGGCAATGTATATAATTTACCGGAAATAAATATTTCATCTTTCAGGTTAAACCAAGGAACTTCTCTCGCAATTGATTGGTCGAGCACTCGTTCTGTTGCCGGATTTAGCAATGATTTCAAGGGTATCGTAATCCGAACTGCCACTCTTGAATTCCCGAATGTATTCGCTCGGGAAAATTCGCCCGATAAAATGGCTCTAATTGTTGACAATTTTGGAATTTCAAGAGAAGGTGTTCAAGGCACAATTGCTCTAAGTGGCGAAGTCACGGGCGGATTTGCAGGATTTGAAATGACATTGGAGCAAATCGCTCTCGAATTCGAAATGGGTAAATTGAATCCGAAAACTATCACACTCGAAGGCAATCTCACTCCACCATCAAACATTGTCGATGGTACTATTGCATTCAAAATCTCGAAATCCGGCGATGATTGGATTGGCGAAATGACGACCAAGGGAGAAATTCTCGTTCCTTCCATCGGATTGACGATTGCCTTAAATGACGGCACCAAAGCGGAATGGAATACAGCCAAAGAGGAAGGTTCCTTGCTTGTCAACGGTATGTTTAAGTCCCGATTTACAGGTGAAATTGAGTTAGAAAATCTGAAAATCACTTCCGGTGGAGAGATTGACGCAGACGCAGTCCGAGTGAAAACTGATGCATCGCTTGTTATTCGCGGCTTCAATCTCAATCTCGATGAAGTGGCATTAGTTCGTGTTTCCGGCGAAGGCTCTACATCTCAGTATGCAATCGAAGTGTCCGGTGGATTCGGATTCCCAAGCATTCCGGTCCAAAAAGTAGATGGTAAAGTCATCGTAAGTCCGGGACTGAAAATAGCAGTTGAAATTTCTAATGCTGAAATATCATTCGATTATGGTCCCGTCGAATTTAGCGGCAAATTGGAATTTGGGAATAATAGTTTCAAGGGTGATTTTGATGTCGGACTTAAGCAACCCAAATTCGGGCTTAAATGCTCTTTCATAATTGGTACTCAAGAAATTGATTCACTTAATTATTACACTTATTGGTATGCAGAAATGCAACTTGCATTGGGTGCAACCGGCATCCCACTTGGCAGTACAGGACTTGCTATTACTAGGCTTGGTGGTGGAGTGGGTTGGAATTATGACCCACCGGTTGGTTCGCAAGAAGGGGCTCCGCGTAATACGGACGGATTTGCCTTCAAGGCTCTCATCGGCATCGGTACTGTGCCCGGAGGCAAATTCCTGAATAGTCTCTTCACGATGGTCTATACTCCATCTAAGTTTTCGCTCGGTGGCAAATTATGGGTGCTCGAACAAGAAGATAATATATTTGGCGAAGGTGTCTTGAATCTATATTTTAATTCTCAATCGCCAAATGCTATTGATGGTTTCGTAAAAAGCTTTGTGGGAATTCCCGACGCTGAAGGCAAAATTATTCGCTTAGACGGCAAAATTAATTACAAAATAACTCGCGGCGGCAATATTAGTATCGAGAGCGAAACGCTCAATGGCGCTATATTGGATTTGCTGAAAGCCGAAGGAACCGTTGTAATTAATAAAAATATTATTGATTTAAACGGAAGAATATTTCTCGAATTCTATAGCGATGATATTAGTCTTGCCGGAATTTTGACATTAATTGTTGATTTCAAAGCCGAAGCATCAGGTTCTTTTAAATATATGGTGCAGCAAAAGCGGCTCTTTGCAGGAGTGAGATTTGAAGGACATATTGACATCAATCTCGATACTCCTTTTGGAGTTGCCGATATATTATCTGCCCAAACTCATGTAAATATGCAATTACGTGCACAACCGGGTTCCATCGAAGCGAGTGGTTTTGCATTTTTCTCCTATAGTGCATGGATATATAGTGGCAGTGCTAAAGTAGATTTTGGTTTTACAATTTAATTATTTGGTGAAAAAATGAAAAAGTTAATTTTAATATTTCTATTTTATTCAATTGCAATTTATTCGCAAGACCCTGCGTATTTAATTTTCAGAAATGCAGGGAATGTTTATTTGAAATGGGAATATTTGCGAGATAATAATCATGAGCATTTTAATGTTTATCGTCAATATGAAAATAGTGATACATGGGAACAAATAAATCAAAAACCACTGAAATTAATTACGGATATTGACGAAATTGTTTATATTGGTGGAGAATATTACGGCTCTATTTATTTATCTTTAATGGGTGTAAAACGTGAAAAACGAAATATTACGAAATCGGATATCATCGCTTGGCAAAATAATGCAGAAGCTTATTCAATGTTGAACGCACTGTCAGTCACTCAGCCACTGATTTCCGAGCTAACAGGAACTTCTTTTCTCGATGCGCCCGAAACCGGTAAAAGAGTTCGATATAAGATTAATTCCATGAGAGCAGCTGATGAATTGCATTATATCACAAGCGAATTTATTGACCCGAAAATTGATGACATTGTACCCACTCCTGATGATATTTCAATTAATCCGCTAAATAATTCCGCAAATATTATTTGGGCACGAAATTTAGACGTATTGCAATCAGGGAGAGCTGTTAATTTTAATATCTATCGTGCCGATAATATTACCGGTCCATATTTAATTGTAAATTTTGCAGATATGTTCCAAGGAGTATTAACAGGCGAAGAAGTCGAAGTTGACACTAATTATTTTAATTTTGTGGATGCGAATCTAATTAATGGAAAAACATATTATTATTATTTAACGGGAGTTAATACTTTTGGTTTTGAAAGTCAACGTACTTCGGTTTATGAAGTAGTTCCGTCGGATAATCGTGTCCCCTTGGCTCCGGGAGACATTACAATTAATGAATTTGGCGGCAGACTTAAATTATCATGGAGAAACATATCTCGTGTCAGACCAATTGGTTACGAAATATTTAAATCAATTGGCGATACTGACAATTTCGTAAAAGTATTTCCGACTTTGGACGCTCAATATGATGCCGGAATCACAACTTGGACTGATGCTGATGTCCGAGAAGGCGAATTCTACAGTTATTATCTCGTTGCAATCGGTCAAAGCGGGGCACGTAGTGAGACATCCGATACTCTCACTTTTATCATTGATGATTATATACCGCCTTCTGCACCTGTCGGCGTTGTGGCAGTCGGGGATACAGGCGCTATCAAACTAAGTTGGGAAGCAAATACCGAACATGATTTGCTCGGCTATCAAATTGAGCGCTCATCCGATTCGAGATTTGCAACTCGATTTCTGGTAAACGAAAAGCCAATTACGGGAACTGAATTTATTGACACCGTGCGTCGCGAGTCGCAAAGCGATATTGCATATTTTGTTTATGCACTCGACAAAAGTTACAACCGTTCACTTCCATCGGAGCGAGTCATAGTGCGAGTAATTGATGTAGTACCGCCATTGACGCCCGAAATGACAAGCATTTACGAAGAGGACGATAGATATTTCGTTAACTGGACAAAATCTCCCGATAGTGACTTGAAAGCATATCGATTATATCTTTCAATCGGCGACTCGAGCAATTTCACGCTCAAAACCGAAACTAATTCTCTTACATTTTCCGACCGAATCAGCGAACGCAAAGAGCATTATTTCAAAGTTTCCGCAGTTGATTTGTCCGGAAATGAATCCCCGTTTTCACGCACAAGACGGCTCGAAATTGAGGATGAAGCTCCACGACCACCGGATTCGGTTCAAGTAATTCAAGAAGAAAAATATGTCAATATCGAATGGAAAGCGCCCGCAGACGAGCGTGTAGTAGGCTTCTTCATTCAGCGAAATTATGCCGAAGAAGGCAGTCCGATGGTTGATTTGGCTGTCTTAAAAGCTGATAAGAGCAGATTCATGGATTGGGATATTGATATTACTCGCGAATGTACATATTATATCTATTCTCGCGACGAAAAATGGCGTTTGAGCAATCCGGTAGTGATAAATTACGTCCCCAAAGCAAAATAATTCACAATAAATTGCTGTTATATGGGAAATCTTTCATATATTGTGATTTGAATAACAATATTATTTGAAAAATAAAATTGAGAATGTAAATGATAGTAAATGAATTGATTGCTCCTAAGAGCATAGTGATAATTGGGGCTTCGAACGATGTTGAAAAGCCGGGTGGTAAGATACTGAAAAATATTATTGATGGCGGCTTCCGAGGGAAATTATCCGCTGTCAATCCAAAAGAGGAAATCGTGCAGGGTGTGCGGTGCTTCAAGGATGTCGCTGAAATTGACAATGTCGAATTGGCGATTTTGGCTATTCCGGCTAAATTTTGCCTCCCAACTATAGAAATCCTTGCCAAATCTAAAGGTACGAAGGCTTTCATAATTTTGTCAGCCGGATTTAGCGAATTTGGCGAATCGGGCAAAAAGCTCGAACAACAAATCGTCAAAGTGGTGGAAAGCGTTGGTGGAACTCTAATCGGACCGAATTGCATCGGTGTGATGACTCCTCATTACAAGGGCGTTTTTGCAGGATTAGTGCCCCAACTCAGCAACAGAGGTTGCGATTTGGTTTCAGCTTCGGGGGCTACAATCGCTTTCATACTCGAAATGGCAGTGCCACGCGGATTGATGTTCAACAGCATCTTATCTGTCGGCAATAGCGCCCAAATCGGTGTTGAGGAAATTCTCCAGTATTGGGACGAAACATACGACGAAAAAACAAGCGCCAAAGTGAAGTTATTCTACCTTGAGCAAATCAAAAAGCCCGAAAAACTTCTCAAACATTGCCGCTCCTTGATTATGAAGGGTTGCAGGATTGCAGCAATCAAAGCCGGAACGACAGAAGCCGGTTCCCGTGCCGTTTCATCGCATACAGGTGCTTTGGCAGGTTCTGATGCAGCGGTTGATGCACTGTTCCGTAAAGCCGGAGTGGTGCGATGTTTCTCGCGTCAAGAGCTTTTCTATGTAGGCGGAGTTTTGCTTCACAAGCAATTGGAAGGTCCCAACATTGCCGTTATTACCCATGCAGGAGGCTCCGGAGTGATGCTGACTGACTCTTTAGCTAAAGGTGGCTTGAACATCCCCAAGATTGAAGGTCCGGCAGCAGATGAACTTTTAGCCCAACTTTATCATGGCTCGTCGGTTTCAAATCCGATTGACTTCCTCGCTACCGGAACAGCCGACCAACTCGGCACTATTCTGGAATACGTGGATAGGGAATTTGATAATATTGACGGCTCAGTTGTCATCTTCGGCACAACCGGAATGTTCGACGTGACGGGTGTTTACGATGTTCTTCACGAAAAAATGAAATGGTGCAAAAAGCCGATTTACCCCTGTTTGCCATCAGTTGTCCAAGCCGAAAAAGCGGTCAAGCACTTTTTGTCGCTCGGCAGAGTTGATTTTACTGACGAAGTCGCTATCGGCAACGCACTCACCAAAGTTTATCACACGCCTAAACCCGCGAAAGAATTCGATTTGCCGACAATTGACGTCGCGACTATTCGCCAAATTATCGAATCCAGCGATTCCGGTTACCTAAGCCCCGATAAAATCCAAACCTTGCTTGACGCATCGGGGATTCCGCGCGTACCGGAAAAGCTGGCAAATACTGCCGAGTTAGCCGTGCAATACGCCGAAGAATTGGGCTATCCAATCGTGATGAAAGTTGTAGGACCTGTGCACAAGACTGACGTCGGCGGAGTTGTGCTCAATATCCGTCACCCCGACATCATCCGCAAAGAATTTGATAGAATGATTGAAATAAAAGATTGCACAAGCGTCTTGCTCCAACCGATGTTCAACGGCACCGAGCTATTCGTAGGGGCAATGAAAGAACCCGACTTCGGGCATATCATTTTGCTTGGTCTCGGCGGAATATTCATCGAAGTGCTGAAAGATGTCGCTTCGGGCTTGGCTCCAATCAGCAAAGAGGAAGCGCTGAAAATGATGAGCGAACTGAAATCATACAAACTAATTGAAGGTGTGCGCAAGCGAGAAGGTGTAAACAAGGAAATTTGGGCTGATATTATTGAGCGGCTCAGTGCTTTGCTCGCAGCCGCACCCGAAATCGTCGAGCTCGATTTGAACCCGCTATTAGGCAAATCCGACTCTGTAATCGCCGTTGACGGCAGAATCAGAATAGAACGGGAGTAAGGGGTAGAGGTTTAGTCATTCTGAACGAAGTGAAGAATCAAGTTTTAAAAAATACATGGATTGGAGAATAACATAAGTTGGTCAATCTGAGCCGCAGGTGAAGAATCAAGTTTTAAAATACATGGATTCTTCACTTCGTTCAGAATGACGGTAAGACATCATTTTGTGGTCATTCTGAGCCGCAGGTGAAGAATCAAGTTTTCAAGAATACATGGATTGGAGAATAACATAATTTGGTCATTCTGAGCCGCAGATGAAGAATCAAGTTTTAAAAATACATCGATTCTTCACTTCGTTCAAAATGACGGGAGAACTGAAGAGGTGTAATTATGAAAAAGGGATATGTTTATATCATGGCGTCTAAAAGAAATGGAACCTTATATACAGGTGTCACGTCTGATTTATTTAAAAGAGTCTATGAACATAAGAACAACTTGATTGATGGGTTTACAAAAAAATATTCAGTTCATAATCTTGTTTACTTTGAAGATTGCGGAAATATTGTAAGTGCAATTGAAAGAGAAAAGCAAATTAAAGGTTTTTTAAGAGCTAAAAAAATAACACTTATAGAATCAATTAATCCTGAATGGTATGATTTAAGTGAAGAGTGGTTTCTGGATTCTTCACTTCGTTCAGAATGACGGGAGTACATCATCAGTTGGTCAATCTGAGACGAAGTCGAAGAATCAAGTTTTCATGAATACATGAATTCTTCACTTCGTTCAGAATGACAAATACTAATAACCTACTTAATCACATCCAGCTCTTTTAACTTCAACTTTATTGTTTCAGATACGCTTTTTGGAGTATATTTCTTTGCAAATAAATCATCAAACATCAACAATACTTCCTTATCTTGGTATCTGATAATGATTGCAGGGCTCTTTGATATTTCAGTATCTCTAAATTTAATATTAGACATGAAGTTGCGGGGCGAAGATTCAACAAAGAGGATTTCATTATATTTTAATTTTTTCTTAAGCTCAAAAGCAGCGACCTGAGCACTTTTCTTTATCTTCACTGATTTTGTTATGACTATTGTTTTTAGCTTTTCTTTCCATAAGTATGATGACTTTTCGATAATGTCCAAACAATCACTGCAATAAGGTGAATTTAGTACAATAACAAGGCTATTTTCAAAGAAGGCTTCGTCAACTTCTTTCAAATCTGATGTGAATAGAGCCTGAAAACCCAATATTAATAATAAAAATTTCAATTCGACTTCCGTAAAACCAGTTTGTAAAATCCATCTGAGCCATAGTCAAAGTTATAAATCATGTTAGAGTGATTTTTATGTTGCAAAATATAGCTATTATGCATCTTGTCCTCGGATAAAGAAATATCTGATGACTCTAAGAACCAATGATTGTCTTTCTTAGCCCAAATGTCATATTTTAAATTGTAAAGTGAATGAGAACTATCTAAAAATAAATCATCATTATCCGAATAACAAACAAGTAAGTGATTTGCATCAAGAAAATTCACTCTATGAATCAAATTTCTTGTAGCGGTGTCGGATTGCAAGAAATCAATCACTGCCATTGGGTGCTTGCCATCAAATTTTTCAAGTTCATAAGTATTTGCTTTCCAATTATCGAATTTTCGGGTCAAAGTATCTAGGGTTTGAAAATTTTTATCTTTAATATAGATGCTGTAGTTGGTAATATCAGTCACGGCATATGACCCTTGAAAATAATCAATTACATTTCTCGGTTGAAATAAGGTCCAATAAAAGCCTTTAGTATATTCAATATTTATAAAACGATGATTAGTATCAGAAAGACTGAGCTGCCAACTAAATAAATCGTCCTTATTAGAGCTTTTTGGTCTGTATGAGTCAGATAACCCGATTAAAACACCTTTATCAAGTATAAGTCTACTTGCATAGTAAAGTCTTTTCTGTTTAAAAATTTCATCCAAGTCGTAAATATTATCCAACTTCAACTCATTTGACCCATCATACACATATCTTATTACTTTTTTTGCAACGCAAAAGATCAATGTATCAGCGTCGCTACAAATATTTGTCATGAGGTATTTCTCGCAACTGTTTGTATAGAGCCAATCAACATCAATGAGAAGTTTTAAAACATCAGTTGAATCTTCGATGTTTACTAACTCGATTGAGCAATCTTGAGTTAACATTCTATCGTAATAGTACATTTTGTTGTTTATCTCAACAATATCAACCCAACTTATTCTCGATAATCCTTCTGCAGGAATTTCATACTCGGAAACATTTCCAAATAAGCTCTTCAAAAAAAATAATATTATTAATGTGTTCATAAGCTTTTATATCAAAAATTTAAAATGAAAAATGTAATACCGTCTATGTAACAATTCCATTTACAAACTAATCACAATATTTATATTATCCAAGAAAAATCGTATCTTTGTACAAATTTTTCAATATAAAAGGTGAAAAAAATGAAAAATGTTACTTTATGTGTTATTCTTCTGATGTTTGCAATGGCGAGCGTTTCGGGTGCGAGAACTTTGAAAGTGGGCGCTTCGTATGAATTTGCGAGCTTTACCCAAGCAGCAAATCAAGCTGTCCCGGGCGATACGATTTTGTTTTTCGACAGCCCGATTACACAATCGAGCTATATTTCCGACCTTCGTGGCACTGCGGATTTGCCTATCGTAATCACATCAGGGACTGGCGATTATATTTTGTTCAGCGGTGGTGGCAGTGCCTTTCAATTGTCAAATCCTGCAAATTTGCACATTTCGCGTTTGGCATTCGAAGGGCAAACCCAAAATGGTGTCAATATCGATGACGGTGGCGACTTCAGCAATCCCGCTCTCAACATCACAATTGATGATTGCAAGTGGCTCGGGATGAACGCAAGCGGCAATAATGATTGCTTGAAAATGTCGGGTGTTGTGAATTTCAGCATCACTAATTGTAGCTTTGCGAATGGCTCGGCAGGTGGGAGTATCATTGATATGGTCGGGTGCCACGATGGTATTATCGAAAATAATGTTTTTCGAAACGGTGGCTCTAATTCTATCCAAGCCAAAGGTGGAACAAAAAATATTCAAATCTCTCGCAACTTGTTCATAAATGGTGGCTTGCGAGCTTTGAATATTGGTGGAAGCACAGGAATGGAATACTTCCGTCCTCTTGATGCACCTGCCGAATCGGAGGAAATTATCGTTTTTGCGAATATATTTTTCGGTTCACAAGCTCCTTTTGCTTATGTCGGGACGCGCAATTCGAAAGTCATAAATAATACAATAATTAATCCCGAAAAATGGGTGATCAGGATTTTACGTGAAAATAATCATGCTCAGATGCAATTTGATGCAGGCAATGAATTTTCAAATAATATTGTCTATTTGTCTAATGCTGCTGCATCGCCTTCAATAAATATTGGTCCAAATACATTATCCGAATCATATTCTTTTAGAAATAATCTTTGGTACAATCATGAAAATGTTGATTGGATTTCGCCAAATGTTCCGGTTTCAGAATTAAACAGTATCCGCGGTATTGACCCACTGTTTACAAATTTAACGGATTCAAATTTAATTCCCTCGCAAAATTCTGTTATAAAAGGGGCAGCTTACGTAAATAATTACGCTAAATATGATTATTATGGCAATAAATTCGGCAATCCTCCTTCGATTGGTGCTATTGAAATTGATGTCAGCAGTATCGAAGATAATAATATTTCGCCAAATATAATAATTAGTCCAAATCCGGCTCAAAATTCAATTAATATTAATTATAATAATAATGAAAAATATTATATCGAAATAATTAATATTAACGGACAAATTGTTTTTGAAAAAAGAGAAATAATTTCCAATGAAAATATTGATATTTCACATTTGGCAAACGGAACATATTTGCTTTTAATTGAATCCGGTGGAAGAAAAATTCCCAAACTTTTTATAGTTAATCGTTAAAAAATATTTTCATTCCTGCAGAAAATTTCGTAAATTTATGATATGCTTAAAATGAAATTTAGGAAAGACTATGGGAGAAATTGAATTGACTGGCGATGTTTATTATCCGTCGCCGGAAACTATTGCCAATGCGAATTTGAAAGACAGAAGCGAATTCGACAAACGGGCAGAGCAAGATTACGAAGGCTTTTGGGCAGATTTTGCCAATGAATTGGATTGGTTCCAAAAGTGGGACAAGGTGATTGATGATTCCGAAAAGCCCTTCTACAAGTGGTTTACAGGTGGACGCACCAACATTTCGTATAATTGCTTGGATAGACACGTCAAGACTTACCGCCGTAACAAATTGGCGCTAATCTGGGAAGGCGAAGACGGCGAACACCGCACTATGTCCTATTTCAGGTTGCACAATGACGTTTGCCGATTTGCCAATCTACTAAAAAGCATGGCTGTCAAAAAAGGCGACCGCGTTACGATTTACATGGGCAGAACGCCTGAAATTATCATCGCAATGCTTGCATGTGCCCGTATCGGTGCCGTGCATTCAGTTGTTTACGGTGGTTTTTCGGTCGAATCGCTAACCGAACGAATCGAAGACAGCCAATCGCGTGTCTTAATTGTTGCCGATGGAGCCTATCAACGCGGCAAAATCGTGAAACTCAAGGATATAGCCGACGAAGCTTTGCAGAGAGCAGGCACAGTTGAGCACGTCATCGTAGTCAAACGCACAGGGCACCAAGTTTACATGGAGCCCGGCAGAGATATGTGGTACCACGAATTAATCAAATTGCCGATTGCAAATCAACCATGCGTAGTTGAGGAAACTTCGTCCGAAGACCCGCTTTTCATTTTATATACTTCAGGCACAACCGGCAAACCCAAGGCGATTTTGCACACTCATGGCGGATATATGGTCGGGACTTATGTCACGACAAAGTATTATCTCGATGTTCAGGATTCCGATAGAATCTGGTGCACAGCCGACCCTGGCTGGATTACCGGACACAGCTATATCGTTTACGGACCACTGCTCAATGGAGCGACTATTTTTATGTACGAGGGGGCGCCCTACCATCCATACCCTAATCGCTGGTGGCAAATGATCGAAAAATACGGGATTAACATACTTTATACTGCTCCAACGGCGATTCGCGGATTTATGCGTTTCGGAGATTCGTGGGCAAACCGTCACGATTTATCGTCACTTCGCATTCTTGGCTCTGTCGGCGAACCAATCAATCCCGAAGCCTGGAAATGGTACTACAGAGTTATAGGTCGCGAGCGTTGCCCCGTAATAGATACATGGTGGCAAACTGAAACCGGAATGCACATGATTTCCCCCTTCCCAACAATGCCTTTGAAGCCCGGCTCAGGTTCATTGCCATTCCCGGGAATCAAAATGGAAGTCGTTGATGAGCAAGGAAATCCGGTAAAAGCAAATGAGGAAGGATATTTGATTATCAAAACTCCGTGGCCCGCTATGGTTCGCACTATATTCAACGACCCTCAGCGGATGGTTGACCAATATTGGACTAAATATCCCGGGGCGTACATGACCGGTGACAGCGCCAAAATTGACGAAGATGGCTACATCTGGGTTATCGGCAGAGTGGATGACGTTATAAAAGTGTCCGGTTACAGGCTCGGCACCGCTGAAATCGAAAGTGCTTTCGTCAGCCATCATGCCGTGGCTGAAGCTGCCGCAATCGGTGTGCCGCACGAAATTAAAGGGAATGTGATTTATGCATATATCATTTTGAAGCAAAATCAACAGCCAAGCGATGAACTAATCGAAGATTTACGCAAGCATATTGCTCATGAGGTTGGTCCGATAGCCAAACCGCAGCATATCGAATTTGTAGATAAATTACCCAAAACTCGAAGCGGTAAAATCATGCGACGAGTGCTCAAAGCTCAAGCGATGGGAGAAGACCCGGGCAATCTTTCGACACTTGAGGAGTAGGGAGATTAAATATAATAAATAATGTGCTGCAATTTAATAATTGTAGTACATTTTTTTTATACAAGAAATTATTACAGCATTCATCATAATCTCACAAAATCTACACCTTTCATCAAGTATAAGAAATGAAACTTAACTAATCCTTAACCGTCATATAAATTAACGTCATAAATTATGATGTAACATTTTTTTGGAGGATTTATGAAATGGATTTTATTTGCATTTATAGCCGCTTTTTTCGCGGTTTCTTGTTCCGATACTTCTAACAATCCGCAAGGCAACAGGGTTGTTTTAAGTTCAGCTATGACAGAGTCCACCGTAAATTCGATGGTTAACAAGGACAATGACGCTTTTCAGAGCGCAGAATATGCAGACTCACTCGTAATAACTGACTTAAAGTTGTTGATTTCTCGAGTTAAGTTTCACGGAGGAAATACTACTTCCAACGACACTACTTTCGATGAAAGCAAAGGACTTCAATTTGTGACCGGTGCTTTTGTAGTTCGCTCGGATTCGAATAATTCAGGAGTTGTTTTCGCTGATGCCTCTTTAAAAGAAGGAACATATAACAAAATTAAGATAGAAATGCACAGACTAACGCCTGCTGACCTTGTGAATTATCTTACTAAGCCTTACTTCGAAGATTTTGTGACTTCGGACCGTAACACAATCGCTGTAAGAGGTAAGTATTACCAAAATGGCGAAGCTCACGATTTTGAATACTTTTCAACTGTTGTATTGAATTTCACATTCAATCTCAATCCGCCGATTACAATTGATGATTCGGGTGAATATAGGTATGAGTTCGCTTTCGACCCAAAGGTGATGTTTACAGAATCCAATGGTAGCATTTTCGTACCGAGTATGTTGGTTTATCGTAATAAAATTGAGAACAATATTAGAGCCAGCTTCAAATTGCATAAGAAATGATGCGATAATATATTGAAAAGAACAATCTAAAGGCTCTTTAAATAAACAAATCATGAATGCCCTACGCTTTAAAGTGTAGGGCATTTTTTGTATTAGGTCTTAACTCCTGCGTAATAATTGACTGTCATTTCGCAAATTGAATAATAAAATTCATCTAAATGCTATAATTTGCATTTAATTCGTATTTTCGTATAATGATGTAAAACCTTATGGTTAGGTAAAAAATGAAAACGATACTCTTACTATTATGCTTATTCTTTTCCTTCGATGCTATTGCCCAACAGGATAGCACCAAAATCAGCTTCAGACTCGTCCAAGACAAGGATTTGTTAATGGCAAATGAATTGAATGGAATCCAGATGCTTACAATCATTTGCAATGATACCACTATGAAAGGTAAAAGATTCTTGCTTTCTTATGATGAATACAAAGACGGCAAATTTAGCTATACTGACGATTTGGGCTTAGATTGTGTGGACAAGAAGAACACTTTCGTCGTAGGAAATGATACTATGATTTATAATATCAATTTTTGTGACCAAGTTGCATATTCGGATGTATCTAAGGAGTATTCCATCAGACTCGGCGGAAAATTGGAAAATGATACTTTCAATATGCGAATTGATTACCAAAGTTTAAATATGATGAAGGTGCTCGATGGCGACAAAAATTACATATTACGAGAATTGAACCATAAAGATGGTGGTAATCCTATTGCCATTGGCAAGCGCACTCCGATTTTCGCATATTCTCCACCGTATGATCACGGTTCAGGATGGAATAATTACTGCATTCTGAATCATGAACCACCCGAAATCTGGAGCGAGAAGTATAATTTGGAGCACTTTTATGTGTTTTATTTAGAAATCAAATAAAAAATAACCAAGAGTTAAGAATAAAATCTTTAATGCTAAGTAATTAATTTGGCAATACTAAATTTTATTTTTATATTTGCTATTATTATTTATTCATATTTAGGATTCAAGATATGCTTTCAAATACTTTCTTTAGAACTATACTTATTGCAATTACAATTGCATTATTCATCTCTTGTAGCGAAGATAAAAGCGTAAACAATGACGATGATAATAAAAACGATAACACTCAAGCACTTGCCGCAAACAACACAATGGTCATTGACGGAGAGGTTCATATTATGGATAAGATAAGCCAGTTTCATCAATCTGCTTTAGACGAAGTATGGATTTTTGTTTATGGAGATGACTACGATGATGTGATTACTATAAAATTAAGCAAAGAGATTCCGACTGCAAGCGGCACTACAAAGTTAGAATATCGTAAATCTGTACTTGCCCACGAAAGCAATGAATTCAGCATGGGAATTAAGGCTACAGACGGTACAAATGTGAATAGTTGGGTAGATGAATCAAGTATCACAGGAGTCAAAACGACGGGCAACTTATATGTCAAGCAAAACGCAAATGGCACAAGAACAGTCTTTTTCAACAACCTTACTCTTGGTGACAAGCATACTACTCCGACCATGACCAAGAAATTCAGCGGTACATTTACCTTCAGCAATACTATAGTGCCCGAACAATTAGCACAACCGACCATTTATGATTTGGTTGATGACAAGTAAATAGTCCGCAAAAAAAAACTTCAATTCTTTGCGAATTCTTAACAATAAGATTTTATGGAATTCGTAAGACTAGCTATGTTGAAAGCAAAGCAAATAAATTTTTCTTTTTCTAAAGCCAATTTCCGATTGAGCTTGTTCCGGAAAGATATTGCAAACCTTTTTGGAGGGTATATCCGCTAAGGTAGTACCTTATTTTTTGTATATATTCGGGACATGGAATTATGTATGCTCTTCTGAAAAAAAGCTTATTGCTTTCTGTGATTTTCACTCTATTCTTGTCAATCTCAACAAACGCCCAATCTCTTTTCATCAACGAATTTATGTCGTCGAACAACAAATTTTACTTTGATGAAGATGGTGACGATAGCGATTGGATTGAGATTTATAATAATACTTCATCGCCAATCAATTTGTCGGGATATTGCCTTTCGGATAAAGGAAAAGAACTCCAAAGGTGGTGTTTTCCCGATACTACAATTGGGGCATACGGCTATCTTGTGGTATTTGCATCGAACAAAGACCGTGCAATTAAGGGTGCCGAATTGCACACAAATTTTGCAATAGCAGCCGCAGGTGAGGACTTGTTCCTGACTTTTGACGGCAAAATTGTTCATATGCTGCCGGCAATAGCGTTACAATCAAACCATAGTTATGGCTTATTTCCTGACGGCAGTAGTCAGATGTACGTATTTTCAAATCCAACTCCCGGCGAAACTAATTGGTATCAAGCACCAATTGATGAGCTAAGTTTCTCACATCGTGGCGGAATTTATGATGAAACTTTCGTGCTAACTTTAGAAAACAAACGTCAAGAAAACAAAATATACTATACAACTGACGGAAACGAGCCAACCCCAGCCTCCAAATTATATGAAGGTCCATTGATGATGGATTCCCGATTGCACTCACAAAAAAACATTTCACAAATTCTAATTTCACCACCGGATTTATATAAACCCCCGACAATAGATTCTGTACCCAAAGCAATTATTATCAAAGCCGCAGTTTTCAATTCTACAGGCGACAAGGTCAGCGATGTAATCACACACTCGTATTTCATTAACGAACTTGGTATTAATCATAATATTTTACCAATAGTATCATTGAGTGTACAACATGAAGATTTGTTCGACTATGAAACAGGTATTATGGTTCCGGGCGTTCATTGGGATTCAACAAATTCATGGTGGACTGGAAATTTCTGGGGTCGCGGTCAAACGTGGGAACGCCTTGCTTATGTAGAATTCTATGAACCTGACAATTCTGTAGGATTTTCGCAAAATATTGGTTTGAGAATGCACGGTAATATAGTGAGAGTTTATCCTCAAAAAGGATTTAGAATGTATGCTCGTAATTCTTACGGAAAAAATGTTATTCGTTATAAGTTATTCGATGATAGAAATACAACGGAGTTCAAAAGACTCATACTCAAACCCTTTTCATCTTCAGGGAGAGAAACAGGCATTGAGAATTACATTTCTAACGAATTTGCAGCGCAATTAGATATTGATGTCGGTGCATCGCGACCGGTAATATTGTATTTGAATGGCGAATATTGGGGTATATATTATATATATGAAAGAACTGATGATCATTTTATTTCAACTTACTATGAAATAGATTCTGATAGTGTTGATATTATTACCGATTATGCAGGATTTGCCTCTGAGGGAAGTAATGATGACTATTTGCAATTATATGATTTTATCGAAAATCACGATTTGACTTTGCCCGATAACTACAATAGAGTTAAGGATTGGATTGATATTAATAGTTTCATTGATTATCTATTATTAAATATATATCTTGCCAATAATGATTGGCCCGTTCAAAATATGAAATGTTGGCGTTCGCAAAATGAGGGAAGCAAGTGGAGATGGGTGGTTTATGATAGCGACGCCGCCTTGATTTATTTGGATTATAATATGTTTCATCACTCATTAAACACAGATAGAGATATTTGGAGTGCACCACCTGTTGCAACTTTGTTTTTCCGAAAATTGATGGACAATGAAGATTTTAAAACTCAATTTTTTCATAGGTTTGAATTTGTAATTAATAATTATCTAAATTACAATACTACTGTTTTAAATTTTCGGGATGCCATTGATGCTTTAAAATATGAAGTGCAAAGACAGGGGGTACGTTTTGGAAGTCCAAAATCTTACGAAGATTGGGAAGTCAATATTGGCAATGTCAATCGCTTTCTTCAAAATAGAAGCTGTATTGTAAAAGAACATGCTCTTGACACTTTCAATATTGAACTAAACCTCATCGAATGTTTGCCTGATAATGTTGAAGATGATATCGTCGCTTATGGTCAAAATTTTGGCATTGCTCCCAACCCATCATCGGGCAGCTTTAGAATCGAATTCACACCTCAACATACCGGCAACTATGAATTTTATCTTTTGAATTTGTTGGGTCAGAAGCTTCAGTTGGCAAATGAATACTTAAATAGTGGAATTCCTCATACGACATATCACAATATTGATGCCCCTGCAGGAGTTTATCATTTGGTAATACAAGGTGAGAAAGAGAACCAAGTCGAAAAAATTGTTATTAGAAATGAATGAAAATGTTAAAATCGCCATTGAAAGAGCAAATTGACGAAATCACAAATGATTTCAATTCAAAATTTGCTAATTTGACTAAAGATGAGTGGAATTGGAAACCTGACAGTTCGGTTTGGAGCATTGCACAGAATATTGACCATCTGATAGTAATCAATAGTTCATATTTCCCTTTAATATCTGCAATTCGGAAAGGCAGCTACCAATTACCATTTGTTGCAAAGTTCGGTTTCATTGTGAATTTCTTTGGCAAAACTATACTCAAAGCCGTACAACCTGACAGGCGAAGAAAAATGAAGACTTTCACAATTTGGGAACCGACCAAAAGCGAAATTGAAGACGATATTTTGGCACGATTTGAAACGCACCAGTCGGAATTAAAAAAGATAATAGAAGAATCAACTGATTTAATCAATCGCGGTGCGGTGATTTCATCACCTGCTAATAAATTGATTGTGTATAAATTGAACACCGCTTTTGACATCATCGTTACTCACGAACGTCGCCATCTGGAGCAAGCCAAAGAATTGCTTGAACTGATGCCCAAGTAAAAAAATATAAAAATATTTAAAAATTCGGTAACAAAACGTACTTTTCTGTGTCTATTTAAATATACAGATTATGATTTTTAAAAAGTTTTTTTTATTTTGTTCAATGATTTGAGTGAATGATTATGATGACAAAGATTGTTACAATGTTAACGTTTGCAACTCTGCTACTGTCTCCTTATTTACTTCATTGCTCCGACGAGCCTTCATTAACTGCTCATGAATGTGTTGATATGGAGTCCATATATAATATGTCTGAGGAAGCCAGATTATATAGCCTTCAGTTAGAGGAATACACGGCATGGCATATAAAAAACAATAATTCTTTGCTCGAATCTAAAACCATCATTATTCCGGTGGTAGTACACGTCTTTGGGACTGATTTCAATGGCAAAATTGTCAACGACGACATTATCAAGATAGCTCTCCAAAAAACAAATGAAGATTTCAAGGGCTTAAATGATGATTTCGATGATGTTGACTCTTTGTTTATAGGAAGACGTGGTGTGTTGAATATCGAATTTCGGTTGGCACGCGTAGCACCGGATGGCGAATCCACCACAGGAGTATTATATTACGCGGACAAAGAGGGACTTGCCAAAACAGACCCGGCTATTCATGAATTTATCGAAAGCATAGCATGGGACAATTATAAATACATGAATGTATATATTTGCTCTGATTTGATGGGTGATGGTGTTACAAATAATTCAGGTTATGCGTGGTATCCTAACAAATATATGTCCGACCTTGGTATTGCTCGAGTGGTTTATAATGGTAGATATCTCTACGGAAATATTGATAAGGAATTTGCTTCTACATTGACTCATGAATTCGGTCATTGGTTGAATTTAATGCATACTTTCCAAGATGGTTGTAAAATGCCCAATGACCATGTTGACGACACACCTGCATGTGATAGAGCTGCAATGGGATGCCGTGGTGCAAAAAATTGCGACGGCTTATTTATCAATGGCGAGAATTATATGGATTATAATGCATCGTGCTACAAAATGTTCACCCAAGGTCAAGTTGCACGTATGTTGGCAGCATTAGAATCGGAAACACGTAAACCGCTTTGGGATAATGAAAATCTTGTTCGTACCGGCACTGATTATGCCAGCTCAGTCAACGACTTGACACCAAGTACAGATTTTGGAATTTCCCCTAATCCCGCAAGTGAATATATCGAAATAGCAATAGATATCAACCCTACGGTTAACCGTAGGGTTGATGAAGGTTCAGAAGTCAATATCTACAATACACTTGGGGAATGTGTAATCTCGGTAGAGACACGGCATGCCGTGTCTCTACAAAGAATTGATATTTCACATCTGCCTCGTGGTGTGTATTACCTCCGTATTGGCAGCCGGACGCAAATGTTTGTGAAGATGTAGGTTTGTAGGGACTGCAAATAGCGTTCTGTCCGAAAAACATAGCCCATGAATTTATTCGTGGGGAAAGACTGTATTTTTAACGAGAATCCCTATTCCTCCGTAATTCCCTTTATATCGGCAGTCAGTGTTGAAACAAATTTATCAGTGCTTTCTTTGTACGACATCCCTTCTTTCCAAGACTTCAAATAATATTTGTCATCATTGTAAAACACGATGTCATCCCATCCTTTGAATAGTATCACCTTTGTACCTTCATAAAACATGTCTTTTCTTATCGTCTGCAAAAAGTTGATTTTTGCATTATTATTATGCTCGTACATATCGAAAAAGTAGCTGTAATATAATTCAGAATCAATCACATATCTTTTTGTCGGAATGTTATTCAATGAACTTTTTAACAGAGGGCATAGCGTTCTGTCCGCTACTGATATAGGGAAAACCTCAGTCCCTTCTAATACGAATATGCTATCTTTCAAAATGCTTGTAATATGTGTGACAGAAGGGCAAGTTAAATTGAAAAGATAAACAAGCTGATAAGTCGAATCGGAGCTGTTAATCAAATTCTTTAGCTCAGAAGTGGTGATTGAGTAAATTGCCTCATTGCTTTGGGCACGATGCTCGGCAATCTTGATTTGTTCCAACTTGTAATCCGGATTATTCTTATCAAATCTCAATTTATAAGGAATATATACCCCAAACAACAGGAAAAACAGACCTATTAGCATGAGGATAAAAAGCAATAGCGAAATAAGTATAATTTTGATTTTCATAACAGCTCCCGACTCAAACTTTCAATTACATTGAGTTCATTTATTAATAAATCCATCTTTTGCTTGTCTAAGTGAAACGATTCTAATATTTCCATTTTGTTGAGCAGCTGTCTGCAAACGACAATTCCATGCTCAAAGAGATGCTGTTTTTGGATGATTGTCAAATTTGTCAAAAATGTCACAGGGAAAATATTTTCTCTTTCCAGATGCTCCTTCAATCCATTGCCCTCGGGATAATCCCAACCGAGCAGTTTTAAGCCGCTACATCGGGCATATTTGATAGAATCGTCCGAAAAACGAGTATTGGTGATAATCCAGCCTGAGAAAGAAAAATCTTTATACTCGGGCATTTTTTGTCTCAATTTTATTATATCTTCAACTCTCGACCTGACATAGAGCGGCGTTTGAATGCTGACTCGTTTGCCTTGGTCGGTCGAATATTTACATTCAATCAGGCATTGGTGATTTGCACTTGTAGCTACTACGTCCATTTCGTGAGAAACGCAGTACCCTTCAACGATTTGCCCGACTTGGGTATTATAAGCTTGCCTGGCGAAAATAATACTGATGATTTGTTCAAATGGAAATCCTGTCGGTCCAAGCTCAAGCATGGCTTGTTTGAGTTTATATCGAATTGAAGAAAGCTGTTGTTTTCTGTCTAAAATCGAAAATGCCCAATCATAAATTTTCTTTGTCGTGACTCCGTCATAAATCAAATTTTGGATATCGTAAACTATTTCATCTTGTGTCTCGAGATTTGCACCTGCATTTTTTAGTGAACGGCGCAATTTTATGTCTGAAAACGCCTCAATCTCACCATTTGCTTTTTTTATAAGCACTTCTTTGCTTTGAATTTTTTCCATTTGTATTGTTCTAAAATTTTGTCCCGTCAGATATTACACCTGACGGAACAGGAAATCCTGTTTAATCCAAGTTCATTATTTTATTTGTAAAATGCTTTTGAATAATACTCATTAAAGCGCTTTTCAAAATTGGTTTTGCAATATAATCATTGCAACCTGCTTCTAATGTTCTTTCTTTGTCGCCTGCAAGTGCATATGCTGTTTGGGCTATAATGATAACATCTTTGTTGAATTCTCTTATGAGTTGGGTAGCTTCAAGACCGCTTAGTCCGGGCATTTTAATATCCATCAGAACGATGTCAATATCAGGATTTTGGCGACAGATTTCAACGGCATCGAAAGCATTGTCAGCTGAAAGTATTTCCCGAGCGCGCTTCTTCATCATTCTGGAAATTAAATAAAATGAGGTTGCATCATCGTCAACTATTAATAATTTCATATTTGCTATTTCATCCTTTTTAGGTATTTCGACAATCGTTTTAACTATAGGCTTATTACTTCCATTGACGGGATTATATGGAAGAGTGAAATAAAAAGTCGAACCTTTGCCTAATTCGCTTTCTACACGAATTTGCCCACCGAGCATTTCAATGTATGCTTTGGTGATAGATAATCCCAAACCCGCTCCTTGGAAAGCATGTTTATCTTCGATATCTGCTTGGACAAATCGGTCAAAAATAGCTTCGTGCCTTTCTTTTGGGATTCCTATTCCGGTATCTTTTACATAGAATTCAAGTTCTGTATTATTTGGAGTATCTTTGAATTGGCAACCGATTTCAATAGTGCCGAAATGAGAATATTTAATCGAATTTTTGACAAGATTAGTAAGAATAGCCATAAATTTTTCTTTATCAGTTTTGATAATGGCATCTTGTTTTTCGATGGAATTGAATAAGTCACATTTCATTCCTTTGCTTTCAATTTCGGGTTTGAAGAATCTATAGATTTCTTTCAAGCACTCGTTGATATTAGTCTTTGCTAAACGAATTTCCATAAGTCCGGCTTCAATTTTCGATATATCAACAATATCATTTATAATATTTAGCATTCTTATACCACTTTTCTCTATAATTTCGACAAATTCCATTTGCTCTTTTCCGGACAAATTCGGCTTTTTCAACAATCCTGCAAAACCCAGAATTCCATTCATAGGTGTTCTGATTTCATGACTCATATTAGCAAGAAATGCTGATTTGAGCCTATCGCTTTCTTCTGCTCGTTCTTTGGCTTTGATTAATTCTTGCTCTGCTTTCTTACTTTGCGTTATATCTTTACAAGTGGACATCGAGCCTATGACTTTTCCGTTTTTATCAAAAGCCGGTGCAGCATTCATGAATACTATTATTTGTTCGCCATTTTTTTTCACCATGACTAATTCGTATTGTTCAGGGTTGCCGTGTTGTCTCTCTAAGTTCTTTTGGATTATTAAATCTTTATCTGACTTTAACAAAAGCGTTTCATATCCAATTTTCCCAATTAATTCACTTTCTTCATATCCGAAAATATTACAGAACATAGGATTTACAAATTTAATAACATCATCATTGTCAACTACTAATAATCCCTCTTGCATTTGCTCGATTAACAACCTATGCTTCAACTCACTTTCGATTAATAGTTCCTCTGCTTTTTTACGATTAGAAATATCCTGAAATGCTCCCTGGATTTTAAAAATTCTACCCTTATCATCATATACGGGCACACCTATTGCTTTTACCCATACACGTTTTCCGGTAGAAGTGATTATTTCCATTTCTTCTTCATATGAAATTCCCTCTTCGATGCATTTCTTGACTGATTCGGCAATTTTCTCTCTCCACTCGGGAGCATAGAAATTTATACCTACCTCAACAGAAGGCGAAAAACCAAGAGGCATTTCATGAATTTTTGCAACTATATCTGACCAATAGCAGAGATTATTTTCCAAATTGACACTCCAGCCACCTAATTTTGCGTATTCGCCTGCGATACGCATTAGTTCATGATTTTCTTTGAATTTTTCTTCGGCTGCTTTTTTTTCTGTAATATCAGACGCTACGCCAATCAGTGCGAATGGTTTGTTATCTTTATCATGAATAATTGTAGTCGAAAGTTGAATCAAAAATTCGCTGCCGTCTTTTCGCCTATTCCACAATTCTCCTTTCCAACCGCCTTGCAATGTTGCAGGCAAAATTTCCTGAACAAGCTCTTCAGAATTCTTAGATGAACGAACGACGGAAATTTTCTCCCCAACTAACTCATTTTCATCATAACCGTAAGTTTTCAAAAATGATTCGTTAACGAAAATAGTATTATCTTCCAAATCTGTAATACTTATACATTCGTTGACACTCCTTAAAGCATGAGCCAAAATTGTGATTTCGTTTTCTGCTTTTTTGCGGTCAGTTATATCTATAGTGTAACCAGCCAACAGATTTTTGTCGCCTTGTTTGATAGGGTATTTTAATGAAGTATAGTAGCGACCATTAAATTCTTCATCAACTTGAAAAACTTCCCCATTCTCAACTGTAGCCCAATCATCTTGGGTCATTTTGTCAGCGAGTTCAGTCGGGAAAAGCTCATGCATTGTTTTACCGACCATTTCTGATGCTTGGATACCAATCATATCTACATAATTTAAACTCGCTTTCAGCACTCGGCTTGATGTGGGAGTTACTTCCTTTATGAATGCGTAAATTGGTGAAAGTTCCATAAACAAAGAAAATATTTCAATGTTCTTTTGTAGTGCTTCTTCAATTTTCTTGCGGTCACTTATATCTCTGAAATTAATAACAAGAGATTCGATACCCGGTTCGGCAAATTGATTTGTAAAAGTGCTTTCAATCCAATTCCAACTGCCGTCCCTATTTTTGAAACGATATTCAATTGTTGAAACTTTTGAAGGGTTTTCGAAAATTTCGCCGATTGTTGCAAGTACATAGGGCAAATCATCAGGATGAGTTGATTCATTTGGGTCAGGAAATAGCGTTGCATTATCTTCATATCCGAATATTTTCAATGTTGAAGGGCTTGCATAATTTATTTTACCGTCAAGACCTACCAATACAATTCCATCCGGAGCTTTTTCAATAAGTGTTTGATAATATTTCCCTGTACGTCTTAATGCTTCTTCGGCTCGGCTTCGTTCGGTTATATCGTTTATGGTTACATGGCGGGCATTTTTATCGTGAAAGGACACTGTATAAGCATAAATGTCAACTTCAATTAATTCGCCGTTCTTCTTTAAATGTCGCCATCCACCGGAAGAATTATGAGTATCCCTTGTTTCTTCAATTTTCTTTATCAATAAATCAATGTCTTCTTCAGGACGAATATCTTTCAACGTCATCGAAAGAAACTCTTCTCGGGAATAACCATAATGATTGATTGCGGCTTCGTTAACTTCGAGAAAATTAAGTGTCTCAATGTCGAAAATCCACATTGGTTGTGGGTTATGGACAAACATATATTCGTATTTATCCGAAATCCCTTCAGATGGAGCTGAATCACCAACTTGTTCATCACTTTGACTTGAGGATATTGATTTCAACTTGCTAATTTCACTTTGTAAGCGTTCTAACTCAATTATGAGCTCATCTTTTGTCTTGTCCTGATAATTCATTTGATTAAAACCCAATTGTACAAACCTAATCCATTATATACAAATATACATAAATATCTGAATAAGCAAGTTTCTTTAAATAATTGACAAATTATCACTTTATATCAGTTAAATTATTATCAATTAGTCAAGGCATGATTTGTCCAACTTATCGTACCATAATTGCCAATGATGACAAATTTAATATAATCTTTGGTTTATTCCAAAGAATAGTTTTATATTTATAGTTGTAAAAAATGTAATTAGTCAGAATTAAATAATTATAATTTAGGGGCTGAAATTTGTTAACAGAACGCGAACGATGGACCAGCCGAATCGGACTGATACTTGCGATGGCAGGAAATGCAGTCGGGCTTGGCAACTTTTTGAGATTCCCGGTGCAAGCAGCACAAAACGGCGGCGGTGCCTTCATGATACCTTATTTTATAGCTTTCTTTCTATTGGCGATTCCACTTATGTGGGTTGAATGGTCAATAGGCAGACACGGTGGCAAATATGGGCACGGTTCTATGCCGGGTATGTTGGACAGTATGTGGAATTCACCCATTGCGAAGTATCTCGGGGTTTTGGGTTTGTGGGTTTCCACCATAGTCATGATTTATTATACTTATATTGAATCATGGACACTCGGGTTTGCATATTTTTCACTTACCGGTGAATATTTCGGTATGGATAATTTGACTAATATGGAAAGTTTCCTCAAAAGTTACCAAGGCGCCGGCGAAGGGCATTTCAGTAGTATTCTGACTGCATATACTTTTCTTCTGATTACAATCTCTGCAAATCTTTTCATCTTATACAAAGGTATCAGCAAGGGAATTGAATGGTTCGCCAAATTTGCAATGCCGACTTTGATTTTTTTTGGCATTGTACTATTAATATATGTGTTCACAGTTGGTGTACCCGACCCGATTAATTTCCCCGACCGTAGCGTATGGAATGGTTTTGCTTTTATTTGGAATCCGGATTTCTCGATGCTTTCTGATTCAAAAATTTGGCTTGCCGCTTCGGGACAGGTTTTCTTCACTCTTTCTGTAGGTATGGGGACATTACACGCCTATGCAAGCTATTTACGAGAATCGGACGATATAGCTTTGAGCGGGCTTTCGACAGCATCAATTAACGAATTTGTTGAAGTCGTCTTGGGCGGTTCGATTGCAATCCCTATAGCAGTAGCATTTTTCGGGCTTACAACAGCTACGGCAATTGCCATGGGCGGTTCGTTCAACTTGGGCTTTGTATCAATGTCGGTTATTTTCCAACAGATTCCATTTGGCAATATAGTTGGATTTCTGTGGTTCTTCTTGCTGTTTTTTGCCGGAATCACATCCTCCGTTGCAATGGCTCAACCTGTGATTTCATTTCTTAAAGAGCAATTCAAATTCTCCCAGAAAAAAGCTGTGACCATAGTTGGAATTGGGTTATTTGTTTGTATTCATTTTGTGATATTTTTCTTGAAATTCGGTTTCTTAGACGAAATGGATTATTGGGCCGGCACTTTTGCTCTTGTTGTTGTAGCATTGATTGAAGTAGTCGTTTTCGCTTGGATATACGGTATGGACAAAGGTTGGGCTGAATTATCAAAGGGCTCAGATATTAAAGTACCGAGATTCTTTTATTATATCATCAAATATGTAACGCCAACCTATCTTATCGGTATTATGGCATTTTGGACTTGGGATAGTGCCATACCGACATTAATGATGGAAGGTGTGCCCGCCGAAAATATTCCCTATCTATGGGGTGCAAGATTGATGATGTTAACGATTTTCGGATTATTAGTATTTATGGTTTATCGCGGTTGGAAAATGAATGACCACAAATACGAACATTTCAATAATAAAGAGGTGAAATAATGAGTAATTTAATGACAACCGAAGGCTACATTTTTCTCATATTGGCTTGGAGTACAGTAATTGGTGTGCTCACATTCTGTCTGTACAAAGTTTTCACCATTAGGAAAGAAAACGGCAACCAACAAAAAGAATCAAAAAGTTGATTATTTAAAAGTTCTTATTACTTTTGTTAATATTTTATTAACCAAAACTTAACAAATTATGAGAAATTTAATACTTGTTGCTTTCATATTTTGCTACTTTATTATAGCAAATTTCACTTCATTTGCCCAAGAATCTTCACGTTCTCCGGCGAGTTTTGACTTTAACGACAGCGGGCTTCAATTCATGACTGCCGATTCGGCTCAAAAAGTGATGATGAGATTCAGGATGCAAAATCAGATAACTTATAATACGATTTCTGATGAAGATTTCAGTGCGGCATCAACCGAGCTCGCTGTCAGACGTCTTCGACTAAGATTTGGCGGTGTCTTGTACAAATATTTGAGTTTTAATATCCAACTTGGATTTGCTCGCCGTGATTTTGATTTAACTGATTCAGACGTTCCCAATATTATCCGCGATGCAGCAGTATTTTGGAATTTCTCTCCAAATGCGCAAATCGGAATTGGTCAAACCAAACTTCCGGGCAACAGACAACGCGTAATTTCCTCCGGTGACCAACAGTTTGCCGATAGGTCAATTGTAAATAGCTATTTTACTCTTGATAGAGATTTCGGAATTCAAGCCTATTATTCTACAAAAATTGAAAATATACATTTTAATTTCCGAGGTGCTCTCTCTAATGGTGACGGCAGATATGCTCCACAACTTAAGGGTGCAGACTATTGTTACACCGGACGAGTTGAGGTATTACCTTTGGGCAAATTTGCTCGTGGTGGCGATTACTTCGAAAGTGATTTGGTTCGCGAACCTAAGCCGAAATTGTCGCTCGCTTCGACTTATTCAATCAACGAAAAAACGACTCGAACCCGTGGTCAATTAGGGCGTCAGCTTTTGGAAAATCGAACAATCAGCATGTTGATGGCAGATGCTTTGCTTAAATACAACGGATTTGCTTTTTACGCAGAGTTCGCTCAACGTATGTGTGACGACCCATTCACAGGGCTTGATGACGGAGCACAAGTATATGTTTATGCCGGACAAGGTCTATTGTTGCAAGGTTCGTACATTTTCGAGAACAATTTGGAAATTGCGGCTCGAATGGCAGAAGTCACTCCCGACAAAGCTATCCAAGAATATAAAGGTGCCGAATTACAGCGTCATCTGACCGGTTGCTTGACTTATTACATCAGCAACCACCGTGCAAAAGCACAACTCGAAATCACTCATAATACTCGTGAAAATTTGGTAAGCGATATTTCAAAAAGTAATTGGATAGGGCGATTTAATTTCGAGCTTGGCATTTGATGATTTCGTTTTTTGCGATGTTCTCCAATTTGTCCCAAAATATGGTATTTTTGTATGATTGAACTAAAAAGACAAAGAAAATGAAGAATTTCGCAATTACAGGCGTCGCAGGTTTTGTGGCGCCACGACATTTGCAAGCTATACAAAGTACGGGCAATCGTTTAGTCGCCGCTTTAGACCCGCATGATTCTGTCGGAATATTGGACAAATACGATTTCGATGTATCATTTTTTACAGAATTCGAGAGATTCGACCGACATTTGGAAAAGCTTCGCCGATACGAAACCGACAAAAAAGTTGATTATCTGAGCGTTTGCTCGCCCAATCATTTGCACGATGCTCACATCAGACTTGCTCTGCGTGTGGATGCCGACGTAATTTGCGAAAAACCCTTGGTGCTCAAACCTTCTAATCTTGACATCTTGTCAGAATTGGAAAGCGAATCGGGGCGACGTATATATAATGTATTGCAATTAAGGCATCATCCCGCAATCATAGCACTAAAAGAAAGAATCGCTGCTGACAAATCCGGCAAAAAGCATGACGTAGTGTTGACTTATATCACTTCGCGCGGCAAATGGTATCATTATTCGTGGAAAGGCGATGAAGAGCGCTCCGGTGGAGTAGTCACCAACATCGGGATTCATTTCTTAGATATGCTAATTTGGATATTCGGTCCTGTCATGCGGAATGAAGTCCACATTTATGACGAAAACAAAGCGTGTGGCTTCACCGAATTGCAAAATGCAAACGTTCGCTGGTACTTGTCAATCGCCCAAGAAGATTTGCCCACCAGCATCTCCGAAAGTGGCAAGCCCACATATCGCTCAATTACAGTCAATGGCGAAGAGCTTGATTTCACCGAAGGCTTCACGGACCTCCATACCGAATTGTATCACTCAATACTCGCAGGAACGGGCTTCGGGATAGAAGACTCTCGCCCGGCAATAGATTTGTGTTGGGCAGTCCGACATACACGCATTACAATGTCGCCCTCGTATTTGCATCCGCAAATGATGAAGGGTGGTTAATTTTACGTTTTTTGACATTTTGGCTTATATTGAACACAATTTTCTCTGTTGAAATATATATTTTAATTTCTTGAGTTTTAGGTGTCGCTAATCATTTCGGTTTACATAATATCGTTTAGCTTCGCGAAATGATTAATTGAACATTCAGACATAAAAATGAATGAACATATAAATCGCTGAATGATTCAAGGATTATGGAAATCCATTCGACAAAATTGATATAAACTCCGCATGTCGGCTAACATTCCAAACATTGAACTCAAACTAAAATTCACCACGAGATTTCAAACGTGGCATTGTGATTGATTATTCGATTCGACAAATCATAACACGATAGTTTAATTTCAGAAAATTTGTTTGGAGCATACTTTTTTTGTAAAGTTTTCTGAAAACAGTACGATAATGAAATAAGAACTCTGTAAAAGAGAATTTTTTTTTGATTTAAAGGAGTGTTATGGTATTTTTTATATACTCATTCAAGCGAAACACATCTTGACACAAGTCAGCTGTCGAAATTTATCAATATTTAGAAACAAATTTAATTTTTTCACAAATTATAAAGGGTTATAATATGTATTTGAAAAAAACTATGATGAGAGTAAGTCTGATTCTTGCTTTCATATCATTTTTTGCCATAGGGCAAAATGCTTTTGGGCAGATAGTATCATTCCAAACAGGTGATTGGAATACCACTACAACTTGGGTTGGTGGTGTAGTCCCTGGACCGGATGATGATGTTGAGATTGCCGGGCATACTGTAACATTAGATGTTGATGCAGAAATCCAAAGCTTGACACTAAGTAATCTCGCTTCAATTTTACTCCCGGAAGACCAAGCTACAGCCGTAACATTAACTGTTGGCGGCGACATTACATTTGGTAATGCCGGTGCAGGTGTGAGGGCTGCGAACAATCTTGGACGTTTGAATTTAACAATTAATGACGCTTCTGCGATAACACTACTTGCATCAGGAAACGGAACAGTTGGACTCAATGTGAACAACTTTACAATTCAAGATGCTGCTGCAACATATGCAGGTGATTTTGCAATGCGAGTTACAGGAGCAATGGCTTTGACAGGCACGAGCTCATTCACTCCGGCATTAGCAACAGCCGGTACATTAGAATTTGCCGGTGGTGCTGCACAAACACTTTCAGTGAGCGACGATTCCTATTGTGAATTCGTTAATTTGAATACTGCAATTGCAAGCACCGCAGTTACAACTTCATCAGACTTTACAGTCCGCGAAGTGATTACAATTGCAGCTAGTACAAGTTTTACAGCTTCTGCCGGTGTTGCAACTTTTAATCCATCAGGTGTTTCGGTACTATGGGCAAATAGTAATACTTTGTCCCTTTATGATGTATTAATCAATACCGGAACAGCCGCTGCCACACCTGCTACAAATGCAACAATTACAGGTGATTTCACCAAAATTGGTGGAAACAACTTCGCTCCAACAGCCGGTACAATAACTTTTGCCAATACAAATCCCGGTGGGAAGAATTTACAAATGGTTGGCGGAACAAATGCGTTCCTAAATTTGGCAATTGCTTCTGGTGCAACATTGACTAATACTTCGGATTTTTCGATTGGTGACCCGGGTACAGTTGCTACTGCCGGTTCTATTACTGTATTGGGCACAGGCTCTTTCATAGCTCAAGCCGGAACAGTAACAATTATTTCAAATGCAGCAACAATAACTAATACTGCAACCGGAACTCTTACATTCAACAATTTGATTAATTCAGCAACAGGTATTGCAACTGGTACTGCAAGCAGTTTTACAATCACAGGTGATTTTACTAATGCCGCATTAGGGGTTTTCGTTGCAACCGCCGGAACAATAACATTTGAAAATAACATTCAAAAGACAATAACGAATACTAATGACGTCGAAACTCAATTAGTTTTCTTCGGTTTGACAATAGCATCAAATTCTGATGTAACAAGTGCTAATCAATTTACAATCGTTAGCGATTTGACTTTAGCAGCAGGTTCAGAGTTGACTATAACTGCAGGAGAAACTCATTTCGAAGGGGTCGTCGCACAAAATATTACAGTTGCATCTGATGCAAATCTAGAATTTTTTGATGTAATAATCGGTGCTACTGCTGCCACAACTGTTAATACTGCTTCAAGTTTCACAGTAAATGGTACTGCATTCACGTTAACAACCGCAGTAACTGATTTCTTTAATGCAACAGGTGGTACAGTTACATTTACAGATAATTGCGTAATATCTTGCAATACTAATGGTAATTTGATATTTAATAGTATACTAATTGATGGTGCTGCAGTTACTGACGCAGCAGCTGATTTTGTTCAAATCAGAGGCAATCTGACATTAAATAATGCCGGAGCTTCATATACAAGTGGTGCAGCTTCGACTGTTACATTTATTGGAACAACAAACTCAATAATTAGTGGTGATACTGACCAAGACCCTGTAGCTACATTTGATGTTTTGGTACTAAACAAAACAGGAGCCACAGGAAGTAATGAAGTTCAATTAAGTAATAACATCGAAATAGCAAATACTGCTACTTCAACTATTATTTTAACAGACGGTTATTTGCATATAGGTTCAACAACTTTTACAGTTGGTTCACAAGTTTTGCCAACAAGTACTCCGGGTACAAGTGGTATTAATGGTGCAACAGGAACGTATGTGGTATCCACAGGTCATATTGTAGGATTGACTGATGATTTATTCGAAGTAAGCGGTGTCCCAACATTATACAACTTAGATGTACTAATTACCCACACTATGGGTGCAGGCGATTTGACAGTAAATGGCGACCTTGATATTACAGGTGTTGCTGCTTTCACTATTCCTGCTGCTCAAACACTTACTTTGCACGGAGACTTTGATAACTCAGGTGCCGGTACTGTTGTTGGAGCTAACGGCGCAACTTCAGAATGGGTATTCACTGGTAATGGAACAGCAAATGAATTAGAAGATGCCACCTTTGGTGCTTTAATGCCGTCACTTACCTTTTTACGTGGTGAAACTTTGACTGGCAACTTGACTTTAGATGCTGCAAATATTCTCACAATTAACACATCAGTCAGTAACCTTGATATTGATGTCAATACTTTAACTTTCAATAATACATCAGTGTTAAACCTCGTATCAGGAAGTATTAAAGCAGATGCCGGTTCTGTTGTATTCGGTACACATGCTTCACAAACTACAATTCCTGCAAATGTATTTACTAATAATATTGCAAACAATTTAACAATTGCGGCTGCCACAATTTTGGGTGGCGATTTGACAATTAACGGGACATTAACCGGATTATTCCAAATCACAACTAATAATAATACTTTGACATTTGGGCCTTCTGCTGTTTTACCGGCATATGTTGATGGAACACACATTGTTGGCAATTTACGCCTTACAGTAGATAACACAGCTACTGTATTTCCTGTTGGTGCTGGTACTGTGGCAACATTCCGCCCATTATCCTTGCAATTTGAAACAGCAGGCAGTGAACAAATTGTAAAAGTTAGCTCAGTATTGATTAACCCGACACTCGGTCGCGGTGGTGACCCAACTAGAGCTATCAATGCACTTTGGACAATCACTCCCGAAGGAACTGCACCAAGCGATGATTTGGCAGTTGATTTCGGTTGGGGTACGAGCCATGACAATGCTTTAGCTGAAGCATTTAATACAACCTTCCCAGCAAAATGGAACAGTAATGAATGGACAGACTACAGAAGCGGTTACGCAACTATAGCTTCCGGAAACTTTGTTGCTGCTTCAGAATTAACTCCACTTGTAGGTCAGTTTCCTATAGCAGCTACAGATTTGGCAGGCGAATGGGCAGTATTTGTAGCTTTGACTGATGATGATGATGATAAAGATGCAGCAATTTCTACAAGCGAATATAAATTGGCTATTACAAATGTAAGTGCTAACCCCGCTGAAGGTGGATTCCCATTCTCAATGACTGTTCAATTACAAGACCAATATGGCAACCCAACGGTTGTTCCTGCGGACGGTCCTTATACAGTAACTTTTAGCAATTTAATCGGAACTGCAACAGCTTTACCGGCAGGTGTGATTTTAGTAGGTCAAAGCAGCGCAACTGTCAATGGGTTTACTTATGCAGCAAATAGCACAGGTAATCAAATATTGGCTACTGTAACTGCTCCGGCAGCACCTCCTCGTACAATTGACCCAATACTTCCGGCTACAAGTCCGGTAATTAATGTACTTGGCGGATTGCCAGGCGAGCAGGTTAGTGCTTTGGCATTTACAAATACTACCTCTACAAGTACTAGTCTATCTTTTACATTGACTGCAGGTAGTGGTATCATACTAATTAAAGCCGGCTCGGCTATTACTGAAGATGATTTCCCTGTTGATGGTACTACATATTATGCAAGCAACAATTTTGGACAAGGCTCCACTATTGGCGATGCTGTTGTAGTTTACAAAGGTGCAGCACCCGGGTCCCCAATTACTGTAAATGGCTTGGTACCGGGTACATATTATGTACGTGGCTTTGCTTATACAGGTGATCCTGGAGCAGAGAAATATATTAAATTCTCAGCGGCTAACAATCCACGTTCTTTAACTCTAAGTGGAGGTATTGACGATGATATAGTATTTGGTTCAAATGATACACGTGCGACAGCAAAGCCAATTGGTACAAATACTCCTGTTCAAGGTACGATTAAATCAGCTACTGATGAAGATTGGTTCAGCTTCTCTATTACAAATAGTTCTTCAAACCTTAGGTCACTTTTGACTTTAACAGGAATTACAGGTAACTACAACATGGAACTTTACAACTCAGACGAACGTAGAATCCGCAGAGGAACACGCGTTGGCAACTTTAACGAGGCACAAGTAATTAACAACTTGCCTCCGGGCACTTATACCGTCAGAATTTTCGGTGTTAACGGTGCTTTCAGCCCGACCAATGCTTATGAATTGAAACTCACCACAAAAGGTGAAGAAATATTCAGTGTTACTCCGTAATCTCTCTGGTTTTTTGTATTGTTCTTTGTATATAGTGTTAATGGTAATTAAGTTTTAGGCATTAACACAATAATTTAAAAAAATGATTTTATTAATAAATTAAGGATTTTAAATATGTATCAATTACTTAGATATGCTGTAAGTAAAGTGATTCCCAAGTGTTTGGGAGGACTCTTGGTGGCAATGGTAATGCTTACCGCCGCTACGGAATTGACAGCACAGGATTACGAGTTTACTCTGAATCAACGTCGTATGGGTGATACCATCGGTGTCGAAATATGGGTGAAATCTGCAAATTCAAGTGTCGCAAATTTGGGCGATATGTCAATTTCGGTTTTATATAACAACCTATTTTTACAACCCGCTGCTGCTGTAAGTGGTTCAAATCCTTCGAACACAACAGACTCCATTCATTATGATATGGATTTGGCAAACCCTTATATTACAATTTCTTCGCCTTATGCTAATGCTCTTTACGGCTTTGATAATTTAACAGCTCAGGCTGCTGACGGTAACAACGGTTCAGGACACATCTATGTTTACCAACTTGATGTAAAAACTACTCCCGGTACGCCTGCAGGTTTCCAACCGGCTACTACAGGTAAAGGAACTTATGTCGGCATGTTGAAATTTAAAATTATCAACCATTCCACTATTTTCGAAAATTCTTTGACAGGTATTGCTTTCAACCCGAACTCTTGGTTGGCAGCATTGGCTATCACTGACATTAGCGGCAATAATCAAACTAATAATTCTACATTTACAAATCAAGGTGATTTTACTGTTCGTGGTATTACATTGTTGAACCCGAACTACCCGAATCAAGCTGTAAATCGCTATCCAGATGCAGGTTATCCGGCATTGGGCGGTAATTTAGGTTATCCGATTTATTTCGAACGTTCAGGTTTGAATCATCCTGATACTACAAATTATGGTAGCAACGGATTTGCTTATCAATTATCATATTCATTAGATAATGGTTCGAATTACACTGAATTTGGTAGAGTAGCAGAACACAATGCCGCAGTCGTTGCAAATGACGAACTTTACGCATCCGGTGAAATTGATTCAATCGGTCAATATTATATTACTAAACCTAATGGCACTGTTCTTACTTTAGGTTACAGTGGTGTTTTGCGCACTGTTTGGGAAGCAAGCGAAAATTTCCAATATCGTTCAGAACAAGCAATGATGCGAATTCGCCAAATTGCAATGACAGGTACAGGTGCTAATATCGCATTACGTAGTGCATATTCACTCGATTCTCTTACTCGTTGGGATGTCAGTAATGCTGCTTTCGTATTGGGTCGTTTGTTCTTCGTCCAATTAGACGGAACCAGCGGTTACTTCAAAACTGCACGTACATTCAGCAATGCAACTCGCGTTACTGTCGAAGCTTGGGTTAATCTTAATTCAATTCAAGCCGGTGGTTCACCTGCTGTAGTGGCATCATCTGCTGGTAGCGTTTCTCCGGAAGAAGGTGCATGGATGCTTTACTTGCACGAAGGTATGTATCCTGCATTCAGAGCTCGCGAAATTGAAGGACGCGGAACTGACGGCTTTATCGGTACTATTATATCTCCTGACGCTCTTGGCGTATCAAGTGATGAATTCCCATTAACTCCTGCTCATGCTTCCAATTGGGTACATCTTGCGGGCGTTGTTGAAGATAATAAAGTTAGACTTTATGTCAATGGCGAAGAAGTTGGTCGTTATACAAATACTAATGCTGTAAATATCAGAATGTTGACAACGAATCATCCGATTTGGGTCGGCGTTAATCCTAATTTAGGTATTGAAGCAAATGATTATTTGCACGCAGGTATAAAAGAAGTCAAAGTTTGGCGTAATGCGCTAAGCCAAGAACAAATCCGTACTCATGCATCAGGCGTTTATATGCCAACTGATACAACAGTAGGCGACGAAAGAACCACTTTAGAGTTATATTATCCTCTTCAAGGTTCGAATTCAGACCGTGCTACTGCATTCTATTTCCAAAATAGCATCACTGAATTTAATTTTCACAACAGTTCATCTCCATCAGCTTCTATAGTTAATGAATTGATTAATTATCGTCCTGACCGCTCACACATCAGATTGACAACTCCTATTGGTGGCGAAGGCGTCAGCAACTTAATGGACAGAACTTTTGATGTTCGTTGGGTAGCTTATGGATTGGGTAGCATAGCTCCCGGTTCGGAAGATTTAATGATTCAAGTAAGTCGCGATGGTGGTTTGACTTGGTTTGATGCAATTGACAACGATTCTCCTGCTATGCCTTTGGATATAGTCGAAGTAGAAGCAGGTCAAGCAACTTGGGAACCATACAATAATGCTACATTTACCGGTCAAGATGATGACTTGCAAGGCGTAATAGACTTGGCAGGTAATTACTCTAAGAGCGTAAAATTGCGCATTAGTGGTACCGAAGACCGCAACCAAAATGACATTTATGACGAGTCAGGTTTGTTTACTGTAGCTCCGAATTTCGCGTTTACAAACTTGGGAACAGCGAAAGTCAGAGTGCCAGAGAACACTACTTTGAATTTGACTAACTCAAATTATATGATAGAAGCATGGATTCGTCCGTATAGATTCCCAACTGTAGAAGAAGGTTCTTTCCCGATTGTAAGCAAAAAATCTGACGATGGCAGCGATTTAGATTATGCCTTGAGATTATTGCCTACAGGACAATTGCAACTTGAATTATCATCTACAACAAATGAAGCCTCTAGAATTGCAACTTCAAGTGCTCATCCTGATTCATTGATTACAATTCCTAACGTTGTAGAATATGATACTGCTTGGACTCATGTTGGGGTTTATGTTCAATTAAGTGGAACAAGCTCGGTAATATTCTATATTGATGGCACTCCACAATGGACAGGCGACCTTACTGACCAATTAGGCACAGGAATTACTGTAGATGTACAAAGCACAAATCCTGCATTCTTAGGTTACGAACCTACAGGCGCTGATGAAGGCATTACATTTATTGGCGATATTAAAGAAATCAGATTCTGGAATGGTTATCCGGGCGGACAAAACGACGCCGGAAATGCTCCAAATTCTAATTTAACTAAATTCATCCAAGGTGCATTAACTGTAAGAGCTGACGAACTCGGTACTTTTGCAGGCGTAGATTACACTGAAAATTTGGTTGCTGCTTATATTTTGAACGGCGGAAGTTATGTAAACAACGGTATTATGCGTACTGTTGCTGCTTATCCTTCAAATGCTGATATAAACGCAAATATTAGTGGTAGCGGTTACTATTATTCAGCTACTAAACCATATTTGAAAGTTATTACTCCAACTTACAAGCAAAGAGTTCAAAATTCTTCAGAAAATTTGAAAGTACGTTGGGTAGGCTTTGACTATAACAGAAACAATCTTGTAACATTCAGAACAGGTGCCGGTGGTGCTAACGAAGCTGACCTCGAATATTCAATTGAAGGCGGCGGCGGTGTCATTATCCAACATTATCAATTCGTGGCAAGTGAAGCTTACAATCCGATTTACACAAACGCAATGTCTATTCCTGTAAATCAAAATACATACGAATTCCCGGGAACAGCGAACAAATCACAATACGCTTCAATATTAAATGTAAGCGTAGCTGACCCTGATTTGAACGATGATGAAACTTTCGATGACCAAGGTCCGATTGCAGCAGCTAATACTAATGCAAGATTGAGATTGACAGGAAGAAGCACTATTAACGGTTTCATGGTTGAGTACATCAATGGTACTGCCGGAAATGATGGTTATATGCCAACACTCAGACCCGAAAGTGCTTTATTCACTATCACTCCACAAAGTAACTTTACAATCAGAACTGTACTCGAAGGCTATCATGATGGTATAACTAATGGTATATTATCAAATTTGGGTACTACTTCTTGGGAATTTAATGATAATGGTTTGAGAATTGATTTATTCGAAAATAATTCAAATTCACCGGGTGTTTATGTTGCTTCCGCTGTCTCAGAAAATGCTTATCTAAATAATACTACAGCATTTGCTACTGCAAATAGAGATAACGGTGACAACACATTTGCAAATGTTCCATTTGTATTTGATGAATTGCTTGACGGACGTTATTTTGTAAAAGTCAGCCACATCAACCACTTATCTGCAATGTCGAGATTTGCTGCTCCTTTTGCATTCTCAGGTGATGATAACTCTACTTGGGAAGTAGAATCAGGCTGGGACTTCCAAAACTGGGATGGTGATAAAGACAATGTTCTAAGTTCGACTGATGCAGCTACAGAGCCTCCTACAATTGGAGCAGCTTATACTGCTCGCGGTAATTCTGAAACTGATATTAACATTAGTGCATATGCTACTACTGCTTTAATTTTCAACGAAGGTCAAGGCGGCGGTAGTACCCCGGGAAATAGATTAGCTGCTATGGTTGGTGGTGACGTTTATCGCGATGGTAGAATCAACGCGCTTGACCGTGCTAAAGTAGTTGCTGATAATGGTTTGGTGGTCGCAGCTTCAGACGTAACCGGTGACGGTGCCGTTAATGCTGCTGACAGACAAATCGTATATCGTAACAACGGTAAGGAAGAAGACCCATCAATGCCTGTGCCTGCTGATTTGCCGGGTTCAGTCAAAACTGACGAAATGGATATACATACTGCAGTTATTGCTGGCAACACTATGAATTTCAGCGAATTAGCACAAATGTTCGTAGATTCTGAAAAGAATCCTTCGACAAGTAAGCAAATGAATTCAAACTTTGCTAACAAAGATGCGAACATATTCTTATCAGGTGCTATCAGCTATGACATCACAGCATTGCCGAAACTCAACAATCAATATGTTGATATCGCAATTTATGCTAAAAACACTGGTGGTGACTTTGGTTTGGGTAACTCTACTTTGGGTGTTAAATTCGAGAATTCTAAATTGAAATTCCTCGAACTTATCAATACTGAAAACGTAATTTATAGTGACAGGCAAGATTTGGGTTATTTCCCAACCTTCTCCTCACCATCGTTGACAGCTAAAAACCCGATTGCCGATGTTCGTTGCTTGGATATCAACTTTGATAATTACAAACCAGCTAACAAACCGGGTCTTGGTTTACCAAAATCAGATACTTACTTGGGTACATTGAGATTCCAAAGATTAAGCATGAATGATTCATACTTCTTCGATTGGCACAACATTACAGTTGTCTTCACAGTAGACGGCAGAGAAGTTACCGCAGAAGGTAATTTCAAGCCAATTCTTCCAATTTTGATAGACAAACCTGTAACATTATTATACCCGAATGGTGGTGAAAACTTGGCTGCAGGTCGTCCATATGTTATTACTTGGACTGAACCTACGTTCGAAGTCCCTGTTCATGTCGATTTCTCAGCCAACAATGGCACAACATGGTCAAGAGTTACTTCGGCGCCGATTAGCCTTGCTAAAACTTCATATAATTGGTTGACTCCAAAAATTAACTCAAACAATTGCTTGATTTCACTTGTTAATGCCGAAACCGGCTCCATGATTGACAGAAGTGATGCAGTATTCTCATTGGCTACTGCTCCTGCTATCATTACTCGCCCAGCTTCAACTGATGCAGTTTACAAAGGTGGAAGTAATGGCACTATTCAATGGGAAATTGATGATAACATTCTCGTTCGCTTTGAATTCTCTGAAAACGGTACAAGCAATTGGACATCCGTAACACCTTCGGTTAGTTCGAGAAACTCACAAACACCTTGGATTTTACCGATGGTAAATACAAAACGTGCTGTTGTACGTATGGTTGATGTTGCAACTGGCGAAGTACTTGCTACATCGCAACAATTCAGAATACTCACAGGTTCGGTGACTATAACAAGCCCACGCGTTGGTGAAAAACTCCCAGCCGGTTTTATGAAGCCTGTTAGATGGGTTTACGACAATGTTAATCAATTTGACTTACAATTGAGTATTGACGGTGGAAACACATGGAGCTTCATTGGAAATGACGTCAAAGCTGTTGCTAAGATGATGGAATGGGTTGCTCCGAATGTTAATACTAAGAATGCTCACATTAGAGCGATTTATAATGGTGACGGCGACCTCGAATATAGCAGAACACCTGCATTCGAAATCATGGGTGCTACAGACGTTGAAAATGCCTCAAATTACGGCTTATCAATCTCTACAATCACTCCGAATCCATTTAACTCACAATCTCATGTTACATTTACAATTGCTAACGACATGAGCGTATCGGTCGAACTTTACAATGCCGCAGGCATGAAAATTATGACTGTGATGAACAACGAATACTTAATCAAAGGTACAAACGTAGCCGTCATAGATGGCGAAGGTTTGTCTTCCGGTATGTACTTCGTCCGAATCAACGCTAACGGTCTTAGCGTCGTACGCGAAATCGTTTACATCAAATAAACTACATATTTCGATTCATAGGGACTGCCTCACAAGGGCAGTCCCTTTTTTTTGCTTGAATATTTGGTTATATCAAAACAGTTTATAATATTGCATTGTAAATATATGCAATCTGAAAAATTGTTTTACAATGGTACATGACGCCGAATATATAAACTTGATAATAGTACACAGAAGTGGAGTCGTACCAACGTGTGACGACATTCCTGACGCTGATTATTTTATAATATCATTCAAATCTTATCAACAACCAACGGTGAAGAAAGCTCACCGAACAAATCACAAACACAACCCTCAACATACAAACGCAAAGTATCTCTTACCCAAAAGAGTGCGAGGTGTTCTATGAATGTGCTTTAAACTCTCGGTACCCGGGGTGTGACGAGCAGTAGAATACCCGATTTATGAAATTTATTTTTTTTTTTTAAATTTAATAGGATATTTATATGAAAAAAAGCATATCAATAATCAGTATCATCTCTATGATGAGCGTATTAGCTATATTTCCGACTAATCTCAAGTCCGAGAATCCTGAATGGATGTATTTTCCTGAGTTAGAGGACATACGTGGAATGGAGGCTATTGACCATTATATTTATCTCGGTTTAGCTTATCCAAAAACAGGTATCATTAGATTAAATCTTGAAAATCTAAAACTTGACACAATTGACCCAGCTATGGTTGCAGAATCATTCAAACAAGATTCTAAAGGAAATGTTTGGATAGGTACTCCCAGAGGTTTATGGGAAACAAGAGATAAATTTATTATTAATAAGTATGACCATACTAATTCAAATCTGAAACGATATTTTAATGGACCTGATTTAGATATTCTTTGTATTGCGATAGACAAATATGATAATAAGTGGCTTGGAACAGATTCTGGTTTAGTCAGATTTGATGGAGTCGAAGGTGAATTTTTTCACCATCCTAACAAATTGGTATCTAAAAGATTCACTCATGTATTGTTGGATAATGATGGTGAGAGTATTTGGATTTGGAGAAATGAAAATTATGGCGGAATTATGAAATTTTTACAAGGAGAATTTATTAATTTCGATACTTCAAACTCAAACATCGTAAATCCTCGTATTAGGGGTTTGGATATTGACAATAATAATAATCTTTGGATGATAGGACAGTATATATTATCCTTACCATCTTCCGGTAAGTTGATTAAGTATGATGGAGATAATTGGGAGCATTATGACATGGATAATCCATCTATAGCTCAACTTGACACTGATACCGAATTGAAAATTGATAAAGGAGGTACAAAGTGGATTGGTACAAGAAAGGGAGGACTGATCAAATATGACGGAAGTATATGGTCTCAGTACAATACTGAAAATTCCGGAATAAGTGGTAATCGAATTTCAAGAATCGTTATTGATAAATATGGGAATAAATGGATTGCAACAGGAAGTGGAATTAATGGTTTTCCTGCACTTGAAGTTTTCCGAGAAGGTGGAGTTTTCTTACCCACTAACGTTCAAGATTACATACGAGAACAAGACAGCAAAACCCCAATTGTATATCCTAACCCGGCAAATGAAATTATTAAAGTTACTGATTTAATCAAACGCGAGCGTTCATTCGAAATTTCAAATATTATGGGCAAAGTGTTGCTCAATGGTACTTTTTACCATGAAATTGATGTTTCGAGCTTGCCAACCGGTTTTTATTTTTTAAAAGTAGATGAGTTTAGATTGAAATTTGTAAAAAATTAATATAAAAAAGAAAGGTGAAAAAAATGAAAAATTCAAATTGTTATTCGTTTTTGGTTTCATTATTGTTAATCATAACGATAATGGGAATAGTACAGCCATCAAAGATTTATTCACAATTTATCTCAAATGGAAGTTTCGAAATTCATTCAGATGCAATCTATCCAAGAGGTTTGACTGGTGTAAGCCCAACTTTTTCCGGATATTTTGACAATGAACTTATGAGATGTATTGGTTTTTGCAGTAATCATCCATTCCCATGGAATCCTATTGATAACGCAGTTTGTTTTGGAAATCAAATGTATGGGAATGGATGGTATTGGGCTACTTATGCCGCCTCTCCTGACTATTTCCATAAAGGTGGGCTATTTGCGGCTCAAGTTCCTTATGTTGGTGTATTTTTTGATCAAACTGAAAGAGAATATAGATATCCATATGGTTATCCGTCTGTGAATCATGATGATAGTGCTTTCGTCGGTTTAAGGATAAGAGCATATAAGTCATTACATCCTCAATTTTTTAATTCATATAAAGAATATATACAGTCTAGATTAAACACAACTATAACCGGACCCAAAATTTACGAAGTTAAATTTTATGTTAGTAAATCTCGTCATATATACAGTTCAATCAAGAACATTGGTGTTTATTTTACAGAAGAATTCGTAGTAAATCCAAAAACATCATATATTAGTGATATGTGGAACAGAAATTTAACAGATGATGCCCAACCCCCTAATTATTTGACAAGTCCTCAAATTTCTAGCGATTTTTTATTAGACCAAACCGCAGATGAATTTGGGCATGGTGGGTGGCAGGAAATTAAAGGTTACTTTTTAGTTGACGAACATGAGGTTTACAATTATATTACAATAGGCAATTTTCAAAATGATTCAGCATTATGGGCTGACATTACTCCACCATTCCTCTCTGATGATATAAACGAATATGTTCTTTATTACTTCATTGATAATTTGTCTGTTACTGCAATTGATGAAAACTACACAGGGACTTGTATTTGCCAAAAAAATATCAACAAAGTAGAAATCACTCTAGATTCAACTAATCAGGATTCATTATTATGCTGCTATAATTATGATATATATATACCGGCTTCGAGTTATGGTTTATGTGGTATAAGCAAAATAATAATCCGTGATAGTGAAACAATCCTTGACGAAATAATTGCCGATGAATTACCTCCAGAGAACCCGACATTTAATGGGAGAGACCCAATAACAGGCACAGTTTGTTTGGATAAATTCACGCAACAGCATGATATAACGATTCAATTTTTTTCTCGAGAATCAGAAGAATCATATGTTTTGCTTGCTCATTGCACCCAAAATATACCTATTAAATGTCGATGTGACTGCGACGATTTGGCTCCATATCCATATGCAGGTAATAGTCCAAAATTCAAATTACAAAAGGTTGATGATTCTGAAAACGGAAACTGTTGTTGGGATATGGTATTAACCAATCCATCAACCAATGACGAAAATTCTTGTGAATTAGATTTATCAGATATTTACTTACATATTGGCTCTTCACCCAATCTTGCATATTACAATTTTACACCTAATCTTTTTTCACTTATAGATTCAGATTCATATCGCAAGAAATTTAAAGCTCCTTCCGATTTAATTATTAAACCGGGGCAATCTATCAATATTGGACGTATTTGTTCAAATGGTTCTCCAACTAATGAAACTGAATTATCATTTGCTTTTTCTCTTTATGAAATTCCAGGTTTAAATGTATGCGATACAGTCCTGAAACAAAAAATTAGTTGTAGTGATTCAATTGGTTGTTGTAATTCATTTGTTTTATATGCAGATTCAATTCGTCATCATATAATAGATACTATTTCATTCTGCACAACAACATTAATGTTGAATTATATCAATACAATAGAATATTGTGATTATGATGATGACATATCTGTCTCCATATATAATAATACAGATCAAGTTGGATATATAAGCCATAATTTTAAATTAAGCGAAATTTATAAATTCCCTATCGTTATAAGTCCATTAATTCCATTTACAGGTTGGAAAGAGTTCTGTATTCATATAACGAACCAAAGAACCCAAGAAGAATGTACCAAATGTATTTGGGTTCAATGCGATGAAATTAACCCTGGTGAGCCTATGAACAAAGGAAGTTTAGAAAAATCAGAAAAAAATGATGTGATTAAAATTGTACCAAATCCATCTGATAATTGGGTAGACATCTACTTCCATTCCGAAAAGGAAGCAACCGGTATCATTAAATTATATACTATTGACGGCGATGAAATTTTAAACAAAACAACAAAAGTTCACCAAGGTAAAAACTCTGCAAGAATATCAACGGGCGATTTCCCTGTGGGTATGTATTTGTTAGTCGTTAACATTGACGGGCGTATTCTGTCCGGCACAATATCAGTAGCACGATGAGATTCTTGTTTAGAATTATCATTTTTTAACTAAAATTCCCCCGCACTAAAAATGCGGGGGTTTGTTTTTTTGTTGTGTCTTACTCGCCAAACTCAGTGAACTCCCTCCCTACACCACATCCCCGAAGAGGGTGCCGGAGGTTGACCTGGTGATTTTGCAAGTGATTGTTTGCCCGACTTTGTAGTTTTGTTCGTAGTTGTCGAAAATTACTACTTTGTTGGTGTCGGTTCTGCCTTGCCATTCGTTCTTATTTTTTTTGCTCGTGCCTTCGATTAGGACTTCGTGAATCAAGCCATGTTCGGCTTCGTTCAATTCGCGAGAGATTTTGTTTTGTTGCTCGATAATTTCAGTCAAGCGGCGCCCTTTGACATCAGGCGTGACGTCGTCTTCCATCATATAGGCTTTAGTTTTCGAGCGTGGCGAATAGTTGAACATATATGCACCGTCGTAGCGCACTTCTGCCATCAAATCCATTGTAGCCTTGTGGTCGTCTTCGGTTTCGGTCGGGAATCCGGTAATAATATCTGTAGAAAGCGAACAATTTGGGATGAGTTCCTTGATTTTCCTCATTCTCTCCAGATAATGCTCAACAGTATAGTGGCGGTTCATCATCTGCAAAATCCTGTCCGAACCTGATTGCACAGGCAGATGGATGTAATTGCAAATATTATGGTGACTTGCCATTGCTTCGATTAATTCATCAGTCATATCATATGGGTGCGATGTGGTGTAGCGAATTCTCATTGAGGGAACCGCTTTGGCACATTCGACGAGCAATTTTGCAAAGTCCACCTTATTTTCCATATCAATATAGCTGTTCACGTTTTGCCCGAGCAAAGTTACCTCTTTGTAGCCAAGTTCGTACAAATCAATCAGCTCTTTTGTGACTACGGGGAATGGCTTGGAGCGCTCCCTGCCACGTGTATAAGGCACAACGCAATAAGTGCAAAATTTGTCGCATCCGCGAATAATCGAAAGCCAAGCACTTATTCCCTGCGTACGCAGCGGAATGATGTCGTCATAAGTTTCGACGCGGCTCAATTTTACCGCGATACCAACTTCACCGTTCATAGATTGCTCAATCATTTCCGGCACTTTGCGATATTCGTCGGGACCGACCACGATTGAGACCAAATCTTGGTGACCGACGAGCTTACCACGCAAACGTTCAGCCATGCAACCAAGGATTCCTACCAATAATTTCGAGTTCTGCTTGCGATAGAAGCGAAGTTGCTCGAGCCTTTTGAAGATTTTGGCTTCGGCATTGTCACGCACCGAGCAAGTATTGAGTAAAATAACGTTGCTATTATCAATTTTATCGGTTATCCCGAATCCTGATTGGGCAAGAATCCCTGCGACGATTTCCGAATCGTTTACGTTCATTTGGCAACCGTAAGTCTCGATGTAAACGTTGAAACCATTGTTACTGTCTGCGATTTCAACTGATTTTGGCTGTTGAGCAGCCGATTTATTGTTTAAGATTTGTATTTCTTGAATCATTTTTATTCCAAATTTTATCTATACTATAAATTCCCGGACCCGTTATAAGCAATCCAAGGAAAATAATTGAAACTTCGAGCGGATGAGCAAAGCCCAAAAATCCGTCCGATACATTGATTTTATAAATTAAGGCAACGAGAATGGTGGACAACAATAAGAAGACCACAGGCAAATGGAAAAGTCCGAATATAAGAAGCAAACCGCCGAGTGTTTCGATTAAACCTGCCAAGAACCCGAAAGTGCTGTGCCCCCAAGTGATTCCCAAATAATTCAAGGAACTGCCGATAGCTTCCCATTTTTCAGCGCCACCCATAAGTTTCGGATAACCGTGAAAAATCATTGCCAAACCCATACCCACTCTTACGACGAGTAAGCCGATGTGCATACTTTTTTCTGAATATAAATCTTTCATGAAATATCCGTTAAACATTTTGTAATTATATGTAAACGAATATTTTGCATAATTCATTTGAAATGAATTTCTTGCGGAGATATTTTATCTGAATAGACTCTCAATGCCTTTGCATTCGTGGTCCAAAGTGAAGCTCGATTTGGCATAATCATACGCTTTATCGGCTCGGGAAATGAAGGCTGCTCTATCTTGCACGAACTCCTGCATAGCCGCTGCCAAATCTTCGACATCGTGCGGTTTGAACAATCTGCCGTATTGCCCATTTTGAGTAAGTTCGAGAGTGCCGCCATTGGCACTTGCGATTATGGGTAATTTCGACAAAAATGCTTCAACAGTCACCATGCCGTAGGCTTCTGAACTCGATGCCAAAATAAAGCAATCAACGGCATTCATCACATTCCCGACATTTTTTTCAAAATCGGTAATTGTTACTCTATCGCCCAGATTCTGCTCATCAATAAATTGCAAAAGCTGATTATAATATTCTTCGCCTTCTCCGACAGTTTTCTCACCAACAATTAGCAATTTGATGTTCTTTTCCTGCTTAATTTTATCAAATGCCCTCAAAATAGTCAGTTGTCCCTTTTGACTGTCAATTCTGCCGATGATACAAAAAACAATATCATTATCGGCAAATCCAGACTTTTTGCGATACTCTTCTCGCGGGATTTGCGGCTTGATTTTTTCCGTATCAACTCCGAGCGGAATTATTCGGATTTGGTCTTCTCGAACTGTGCTTAGTCGCAATACGTCACCGGCAAGCAATTGCAAAGGCGAAACCCAGTAATCAACTTGCGAATAGCGAATCCGATGGAAAATATCCTTTTTTCGGCGACCAATGTGCATTTGTTGTTGGTAAATCAAATTCAGTTGCTGATTGATGAGCTTCGTGTTAGCAAGCAAGCTCAAATCGGGATGAAAACTTGTAATGATATTTTTACAAGCAATCATCTTCAGCCTAAAAGCCAATCTCCAAGCATTATAAAAATCGAAATATTTCATGTATTTGGGCAAATTCATCAACGGAATCGCCAAATCTTGGCACCGTTGGGCGATAAAAGTATCGGCTTTGGCGAAAACCACTATGGAATTGCCCCGTTTGATGAGTTCTGATGCCAATTTGACAGTATTAAACTCCAAACCGCCCCGACCGTAAGAACCGCAAACTATCGCCGTATCGTATTTATTTTTGTTCAAATTGCTTTTATATCGAAAAATTATTAATATTTGTAACAAAGGTAAGAATAATTTATGAAAAATCTTCTTTATGCTTGATTATGATGTCATAATAATTGGCGCAGGTGTCGTAGGATTGGCTTGCGCAGCAAGATTATCCGAGCGATACAGCGTTTTGGTGCTCGAGCGCCACAGCAGTTTCGGGCAGGAAACAAGCTCGCGGAACAGCGAAGTCATTCATGCAGGGATTTACTATCAGCCCGGTTCGCTCAAAGCCAAACTTTGCGTAGCCGGAAAAGTGATGCTATATGATTGGTGCCAAAATCACAATGTAAATTTCAAACGACTCGGGAAATTTATAGTAGCTCATGATGAAAATGAGATTCGTAAATTGGAAATTTTGGCTCAAAATGCTCAGAAAAATGGTGTAAATGATTTGGAGATGATGAATTCAGAGAGTTTTAAGGAAATCGAACCCAATGTATTTGCTGTAGCTGCATTATGGTCGCCATCAACGGGAATTGTTGATTCTCACGGTTTGATGAAAAGCCTGTATAATGAAGCAATCAAAAACGGCTGCGATTTTGCCTTTCATCACGAAGTAATGCAAATCCACAAGCTCGATGAAGGATATGCAGTAGTTGCGAATTGTGAGGGAGACAGTTTTGAAGTAAGCACGAAATTTGTAGTTAATTCCGCAGGGCTCGATGCGGATACAATTGCATCGCGAGCCGGAATTGATATTCAGAAGTCAGATTATTCGTTGCACTATTGCAAAGGGCATTATTTCAGGCTCAATCACTCAAAATCCGGATTGATTAAGCATTTGATATATCCCGTTCCGACGGAAAAGCACGAAGGCGTTGGTATTCATGCCACTATTGACCTTGATGGAGCGGTTAAATTCGGTCCGGATATTCACTATCTAAACGACAGGAATTGCGATTACAAGGTTAGTGATGAAATAATCGAAAAATTTTACAAAAGCGTTGTGAGATATTTGCCGTCATTAGAAATTAGCGATTTGTCGCCGGACCAATCAGGAATTCGCCCAAAACTTCAAGCAAGTGGTGAAGATTTCAGGGATTTTGTGATTTGCGATGAGAAGGACAAAAATTTGCCCGGATTTATAAATTTAATTGGAATAGAATCGCCGGGATTGACTGCCTGTTTGGCTATTGCAGAGTACGTTGAGAAGTTGCTTTCGCCTTATTCGCCGGAGTAATCTGAATCGTCGAATTTGGAAGCCGCCAAATCAGCAAGTTTCAAAACTGCATCAACATACGCACTCGAATTATTATAATGGAAAACTGCGGCACGTCGTTGTTCTTGCTCAATTCCCCATCCGTTAGCAACGAGATAGTTAGCTACAGAAAAGATTGCATCTTCGGTATTGAACAAATCAATCACACCATCGCCATTGCCATCAACTGCCCATGATACGAAACTGCTCGGCAAAAACTGCGAGATACCAAATGCCCCTGCCCATGAACCTCTGATATCCAGAATCGGATTTGGAAGCAGCGTGTTGACTTTTTCCATAGCGATTAATTGGTCAATTGCCCAATTTGCTTTCCTTTCGGAACGTTCAAAAATTTTGGTTTTTAGTTCTTCAAATTCTTTCTCGCTACCTTTGAAAGTACTTTTCATATTTTCGATATTCAATTCGATATATTCAGGTTGATTGCACATAGCAGTACTCAGATACACACTTGTGATATGGTGGTTGCCAAGATATGAGCCATGACGGGTTTCTATCCACAAAATGGACGCTATCACTTCTTTGGGTACTCCAAATTGCATCTCTGCAAGTTGGAGAGTTGCCATATTCTCGCCGAGAAATTTGACAGTATTGCCAACCGAACGATTGTTATAATGAGAGCTATAATCAGCTTTGGTCAAAAAACCGGTGACATTGATTTTGACATACTTTTCATCGAATTGAGTCCGAGTGTCATAAATCATTTCATTTAGGAAATTAGTATCAATCCCACGTTCGATTAGAATTTCGACAATCGGTTTGAAAAAATCGGCTTTGGATAATTCTTTGCCGGCAAAATTAGTCGAAAACATAATTTTAGATGATGATAGTACTAATAAAAGTGCTATCATGGCTATTGTAATATATTTTCCTTTACCGAACATTTTTTCCTTTTTATGCTATTATCTATAGTATATATACCATAAACGAATGAAAAGTTACAAAGTTTTCATTTATTTTATCAAATATGTCAATAATTCAGTTTCAAACCCTGGAATGTTCGAATCAATTACATTTGGAATAAACAATTTCATAGCTTTCATTTTCATCATTACTCTGCCAATTTCAGCCATATAATAAAATTCTACTTCCCTATCAAGTTTGAGGTCTAAATTATTCATTCCAATTGAAGGTACGCTGACTTTACCATCGAATTTGATTTTCATTTTAAATTTGAAAGAATTGCCGGATTTTGCCGGAACCGTGATATGTTCAGTCCCGTCATTACTGCCTTTGATAGTAAGGTTGCCGGAAACAGTGCCTTCGGTTGCACCAAATGTCATAGGTTCGTTGCTGAATAATTTGGCAAATATATCCCATTCGTTTTGGGTACGGTCGCTGATTTTATACCATTTTTCATCCATAGAAAATGGAAGTTGGATAGCTGTTCCGCTCAAATTCAGCAAGTCAACAAAAAAGTTAGGGTGAGTATAGAGCTTATTATCTTCCGTGTAGAAATATTGGTCGTCCTTCTTTTCGTACTGCGATGTCTCGGGGTTTGTGCTGTATTTTTGAATTATGAAGCTTTCTTTGCCAAAAAAATTAGTGGTGCCGGAAATAAAAAGAGAGTCCTTGAGATTGCTCCCTTGGACTCTATTATCAGATGAATCAAGCATGAAATAGTTGTAAACCCAATATGTACCGCCCGAAAACGGATATAGGTTACCGATCATTTCATTAAGTACAGTGAATTGTGAAGGACTTTGTGCCTCTTTCCCACCGGTTCTGACAGTAATAAAGCCGGACATTGCTCCTTGGGGAACTCGCACTTGCAATTTCATTGGATTTCCTAAAATAACTTCATCAGGATAGGCAATTACACCCGCAAAAAACACTTGATTTGAGGATTTGATATTCGAAAAGTTATTACCTGTAATAGTAATCACGTCACCAATATTGCCTTGCCCCGGACTTACTGATATGATACTAACCTGACTACTGGGATTGGTCGGGTCATTTTCCTCAGTACAAGAACTTAACCAAATCACTGCACTCATCAAAAGCAGAATCTTAATATACTTCATGAATAATCCTAAAATGATGTTGAACATACACTAATAACACATAGAAACGATAAAAATTGCAAAGTATCAAAATACTACAACTGTAATAACTACACGTTTGAAAAAATTGAAGGTTACGAAAAAATATTTTTGCTGAATGAAAAATATCTGCTATATTTGTAGTTCTAATTTTATAATGTTATAAGAAAGTAATAAAATTTTTAGCGAGCAATAATGAATTATAATGGTCCGAAAGTAAAGATTTCCCGTAAATTGGGTATTAATCTGACACCCAAAGCAGGCAAAATTGCCGGCAAAAAGCCTTATCCACCAGGACAGCACGGCAATACAAAACGTCGCGCTAAACAATCCGACTACGGTAAGCAATTACTCGAAAAGCAACGTATTCGTCTGCAATATAACATTTCCGAAAGCCAAATGTCAGCTTATTATACTAAGGCGACAAAATTGACCGGAAACACAGCAGACTTGTTGGTTCAGTTACTCGAAACAAGACTCGATGCAGTAGTTTACAGAGCCGGTTTCTCACGTTCAACTTATGCTGCAAGGCAATACGTAGTCCATGGACACGTTTTGGTCAATGGTCGCAAAGTAAATGTGCCATCCTACCAAGTAAGAGTGGGCGATGTGGTTTCGATTAAAGAAAAAAGCAGAAGCCTTGATTGTTTCCAAGAAGCAATCAGAAACTCAGGCTCGCCTGCATATCTCGAAGTTTCGAAAGCCGAATTTTCTGCAAAATTGGCTTACATTCCTGCAAGAGAAGAAATTCCAATTCAATGCGAAATTTCGCTTGTTGTCGAATACTACTCAAGATAATACTAATGAAAATAAAAAAAATAGCTACTCCAATCGGGTAGCTATTTTTTTTGTTGTATAGTTTCTTATCTATAAAACTACGACCCTATTAACCACAATCCTACTATCAAAATCAAATACCACAGTATAAGCTCCTGAGGGCAGATTTATTGTCGGGATATTGAATTGGTAATTTCCGCTATCGAGCATACCCGATTGGATTTCCGAAACTTCTCGCCCGAGAGCATCTACGAGATAAATACGTGATTGGGCAGCGTTCGGCAAATCGAATGTCAAGTTGAATATACCACCGCTTACAACCGGATTGGGAGATACAGAAATTTGTTCCTTGCTTAATCCGGCAGTGCGAATTGAGCTTGCTCCCCCTTTGTCTATAGTAAAAAGCAATTCCGACCAATCAATCGAAATCGAATCAGGAATAAAATCTGTCTTTACCCCAACGAACATTTGCCGCTGTTGATGTAGGTAATCGTGACGTTTTAGTAGTTGCCCATCTTTGTAAAATAGAAGCGGAACTTTAGAGATGTAATAATCTCGGAAATGAGCCGGATTTTGCACCTGCGATATTGATAGGTCTATTGCATAATCGCTTTCGCCAATTTCGTTGACATTGTAATCAATCTTGAAAACCGGATGTCCGGGAGAATATAGCCAATGTTCGAAAAATTTGATAATAAATGATTCATCATCGGGCGAAAATTTAATCAAAGCATCCCTAAATTCAGCTGTAGAAATAGGAGCAAATCTATAATCGTGCATTACCACTCTTAAGAATTCTAAGAATTTTTCGCGTCCAAAATAATAATGAAGCATATTATATATAAATCCGGCTTTGGAATATATTACTACTGCGTGAATAAAAACCGAATCTGTAGAAATTCCGTATGGCGTGACATGATGAGCGGTTTTGTTGTTCAGATAATTACGCGCATGAATGCTAATCAAAAATCTGTATGCATATGGGTCATCATTTCGATGTTCTAACCAAAGCGCCTCACACCAGGATGCTCCACCCTCGTTTATCCAAATATCTTGCCAAGTGGCGCAAGTAATCAAATTGCCAATCCATTGGTGTGCTGCTTCGTGAGCTAAGCCAATTTCCCCTATGCCTCTGAGCCAATTGCGGTTTATTGTCACCATGTTTGGTTGTTCCATACCACCGTACCAGACCGGCTCGATTGCAACAATACCGTAACTATCGTAAGGAAATTCAATGAAAAGTTCGGAAAATAACTTCAGCATTTCCGGATTTAGCAATAGCGACTTCTTAGCATCGCGAGCATCTCCTTTGGTAAAATCACCATCGTAGTCAACTTGCCAAACGTAATAATCAATCGGAACTGATTCAGTAGGTTTAGTTACTCTAATGTATTCGTCGCTGAAATGTTTGTATTTTGAAGCTACGGCAACCATTAAGTAAGTTGAAATAGGTTCATTGCTTTTGTAGTAATAAATCGAATATCCGCCATGAATATTATCCAAATCGGGATTAGTATAGAGCGAATCCAGATAACCGATTGATAATCCTGTATATCCTTCGGGTACTTTGATAGCAACCGAAGTTAAGGCTTTATCGTTTGGATTGTCGTTGCACGGCATCCAATATCTTGAAATCTCGGGTTGACCGAATGTATATGCTATATTTTCTTCGACTAAATAATCACGTCCCTGGAATCGAACTTCACCTTTTTGGAAAAAAGCTATACCATATCTGTAACTGCGATTAATTTCGTAATTTATAACAATTTCAACGATTTCATTTTTGTTTTTTGATTGCGGAAATTCGATTTCGAGCTTTATGTATGAATGGAAAGCATTGTCAGTTAGCAAGACTCCATCGATAAAAACGGAATTAATAATCATATCGCCTGCATCTAATACGATTGTTTTGGTGTCGTCTTCGGTTATTTGCAGTTGAATTGTCTGGGTTGCAGTATAAAAAATGCTGTCATTCTTGCCGAATAGCAATAGTTCTCGCCAATCTAAAAACAAATCATATCTCAGAACATCGTAATTCAAAGTGGTCGGTTCATCTTCTGATTGGAAATTCAGGTGATTATGATATTTAGCACAAGCGTCTGTGCATATATGCTTGTTTTCGTTAAACGGGGTTAAATAATCGGGTATCTGCCCTTTTGTTTCAGCAGATACCCCAAAAAAAGCAATGAATATAATACTCAAAGTGAAAGCGGAATTAAGAAAATTTTTCATATTTTATCTTATTACCCTAATCTTTTTTAGAGAAAGCTTCGATCAGTTTCTTGAATTCATCCAAATTTTCACTTGTCATATTGCGAGATTGCTCCATAAATGGAGTCAATAAGTCAATCGGCACAGGGAATATAATAGTAGAATTCTTTTCGGTAGCAACATCGGCTAATGTTTGCAAAAAGCGCAATTGCAATGCAATAGGATGCTTCGAGATTTGTTCGGCTGCTTCGGCAAGTTTTTTAGAGGCTTGGAATTCGCCGTCGGCATTGATTACTTTGGCACGGCGTTCGCGTTCGGCTTGGGCTTGCTTAGCCATTGCACGTTGCATTTCCAAAGGCAAATCAATTTGTTTAACTTCGACTGAAGCGACTTTAATACCCCAAGGTTCGGTATGCTCATCAATGATTTGTTGAAGCCTAACGTTGATTTGTTCTCGTTCAGAAAGGATTTCGTCCAAATCTGATTGACCAAGAATACTTCTGAGAGTAGTTTGAGCGATTTGGTTAGTGGCATACAAATAGTTTTCTACGTCAACAATTGCTTTGTCAGGATAAACTACGCGGAAATAAAGCACTGCGTTGACTTTGATTGAGACGTTGTCCTTGGTGATAACATCTTGAGGCTCGATATCCATAGTAATAGTTCTGAGTGAGACTCTTATCATACGGTCAATGAAAGGGATGAGTATGATAAGTCCTGGACCTTTGAATCCAATCAAGCGACCAAGTCTGAAAACGACGGCTCTGTCGTATTCGCGAACGACTTTAATTGCAGAAGCTAATATTATTGCGACTAAAACTAAAACGATAGGGAATAATTCGAAATCCATAATATACTCCAAATAATTTGTAAGATACAGAAATGAAATTTAACAAACTTACAGCTAATAAACAAATTAATTCGTATATCCCGTCAATTCTGCATAGCCATAACCCTTGACTTTTTGCCCTTTATGTGTTCCGTCGAGCAATACCGAGCCTTCGTAATATCTAATGATTAGCTTCAGTTCTTGGTCGGGCACTTGAGTTTCAATTTTCAAATCAAAATCATATTTGTCGCTTTTCATTGTCCAGACTGCGGGATATTTATGTCCATCCTCATTTGTCCAATGATTGGTGACCCTAATATTAATATCGTTTGGGCTGATATATTCGTGTTTTCCATCGGGATTAACCAACGTTCCTTTGCCAAAATTGAAACTGCCGTCTCGATTTCGGAGCATGAAAAACATAATTTCGTGTTCGTTGTCTAATTGAAGCGAAAACCAATCCCACCCGACCTGAGCCGAATCCAAGGCACTTGTGCTCCATTCTCTGTCCATCCACGAATTGCCGCTTACCGAAAAATTCCTATTTCCGATTTTGATTTGTCCGCGAGTGTCCATTCGCGTATATGAATAATAATATGAAGCATTTCCGGTCGTATTGCTTTTGGCACTGAGTCCATTTACTCCATGTTTCACAATGCTTTTAAGTGGAACTACATCAAATTCGATAGCGAAATCACCTGCATCGGCATTGATTTTAAATTCGGGCATGAGATAGTCACTATTATATTCTTCATTTGTTGAAATTGTCCAATCTTCGACATGAATTTTCAGTGGCAAATACGAGGCACCGGCAAGATTTGCGGCTCCACGAGAATATTTATCGGCATAATAAAATTTGCCGTTTGAAACATCAGTCAGAGCGAAATGTGCGAGATAAAGCTGATTTGTTGACATTGACGATTGCTTGGAAACTGAATCGGAGGACAATGCATTACGAAAGATTGTAAATTGGTAGCCAAAACGATTGCCTTTTTCATCCGATAAATTGCCCGTGAAATACCACCATTCAATTTTGAAATCGTCATGTGCTCCGTGGTCTTCGGGAAAGATGAACTCTCGCGGCTCTAATGCTTTCGTATAGTTGCCTTCGTCTGCACTCATAGCATCGCTGACCGAAATAGTGTTAAAACTTTGGGGCAATTTACTATCTCTTTTGATGCCATAGATTAAGAACAATACAACCATTGCAACAAATAGGACAAGCGCGCCTGTGGACATTAAATATCGCTTCATTATTCCTCCCTCAACGAATTAGCCGGTGAAGACTGAGACAACTTGATTGCCGGATAAATACCTGCCAATACTGAAGCTAATATCGAAACGACAAATCCTTGGAGCATATATTCCGGAATAAATTCAAAATTGACAGTCCATCCGAAAGAACGTTTGTTCACCACAGTAACTAAAATATAAGCCAAAATATTCCCGAGGGGAAGCGCTGCGATTGCCGCAATGAATCCCATAATTCCCGTTTGCAATATTACAAGTTTTCGGAGTTGGGCGGGAGTCATCCCGATTGAGCGCAGAACGCCGAATTCGCGAGCACGCTCGAGTTGCAATGCCATCAATGCCGATAAAATCCCAATAAAAGCTACCGAAATAGCAAGCAATTGCAAAACATTAGTGATAATGAATGTTCGGTCGAATATTTCAATCGAGCCATCAATTAGCCGTTTATTCGAGCGCACAAGAAATTCGATATCGTCACCTGCCGCAATTTTAATTTGTCGTTCCAAAGAATCAATATTTACTCCTTCATTGGCAAATACAGCAATTCCGGATAACATCTCATCATCAAAGTGCTTCAAATAAGTGTCCATCCCGAGCATCAACAGCCCGATGTCCGAACTGTAATCATAATATAAACCGTCAATATTGAATGTCACTCGCCCTCTGTCTGTGACTAATGATAAAGTATCGCCAATTTCAACTTTATTTTTGAAAGCGAATGATTCACTCATGATAATTGAATTTTCATTTTGGAATTTGTCCCAAAGTTCATCCATCGAAATTCCGCCTTCCGTCTTGAATTGTTCATGCTCGAAAGACTGTACCTGAGCGGCAAGCAGGTGATAAATCCTGCCGCCGTCATTGAGTTGATATTCGCGATATAAATTCATTGCTCTAACTTCGTCCAATTCCAAGATTCGAGCGGCAATTTCACGCGAAAATGAGCCATCGTTGAATCGCGAAACATTTGTCGGAACCGAAGCATAAATATCCGCTTTGAGCCTGAAATGCAACCAATCATCAACCGTATTGCGAAAACTTTTGACCATAGTCCCGATGCCGATTGCTGCAGAAACTGCCACACACAGAGCCGCAACAGCAATAGTCGTCCGGCTAAGCTGAGTAACTATACTGCGAGCAGCCATCGAGCCAATCGTTCCGAATAATTTAGAGACTACAGGTTTAATTATTGCTACGATTATTATGATAAATTGCGGTATTAGCAAACTGAATCCCAAAATCACCGGAACAACACCGAGATAAGTTAAATAAATACTATCAGTTTCGATAAATAATATTGGAATCGCCGATAAAAATATAATTATGCCGAAAATATTGAATTTTGAAATTTGTGATTTGAGCTTTTTCTCTTGTGATGAGCGGGCGAGTGCCATTCCGGCAGGAACTTTACCGGCTTCGTGGGCAGGTTTGAGTGCCGCAATCACTGTTGCTGCCAAACCGAGCAACATCCCTTTGAGCAGGCTAAGTGAAGACACTTCAACGGTTTGCACTTGAAGCACGAAATACATATCATTAATTACTTTTGTAACCAAATTGGTCATGAAATAGCCCAATTGAATTCCAATCGCAATTCCCAGAAAAGTGCCAATCAAGCCGATTATGAAAGCCTCTCTCAGCACTAAAAAATAAATCTCTTTCCCTGTGACGCCCAATGAACGCAACAATCCGATATATCGGCGGCGGCGAACTACGGCAAATGTCATAGTATTATAAATCAAAAATATACCGACAATTAATGCCAACAAACTCATTGCTGCGAGATTGATTCTGAAGGATTCCGTCATTCCCGACCCGGCTTTAGAGCGAGCCGCAGAGGGATTAATATTTGTATATTCGGGTAGATTTTGCTTTAATTCCGCCAAGATTTCTTTTTCATTTTCTTCGGGCAAAATCAAATCAATTCGCGAAATCATATCGCCCATTCCCAAAAGATGCTGTGCGGTAGAAATATCGGTAAATACGAAATTTTTCAAATCAATCGAATTCTCATCAGGTTCGATAATTCCGGCTATTGACATTGTGAAAATCTTACCGTCGGATTCGGCAATAATTGTGTCGCCGATTGATTTATTCAAGTCATTTGCCAAATCTTTAGGAATAATTACAGCATTTTCAGACATAATAAAATCGCCCAATGCTCCACCGAAATTGAAATCATCGGCATTAACGTAGTTTCTGAAACCTTGCTCTGCAAAAGGGTCAATTCCCATCAAGGTAACAACACCAAACTTTTCATCTTGGATTCGTATAAATTTTTCGACCACAGGTGCAGATTTCCGAAACGCTTTATCTACTTTGATGTGCCTATAAACCGAATCGCTGAATCCGTTCGGACCGCCGGAAATATAGTGAGTGGCATTGCCTGACACGCTACGCATCGAAAGTTTGAATGCTTCGTAAGCACTTTCGTTCGCCAAATCTATCGAAACGACTACACCAACTCCCAGCGCCACACCAACTATTGACAAAATCAATTGCATCGGGTTTTTGAGATAATAGCGCAAAGATGACAGATTTATCGTGAATCCCATCAGATGTCCTCTTTGCTTATGCTGACCAGACCGCCGCCTTCAACTGACAAAATATTATCTGCCAATCCGATTAGCTCTTTGCTGTGCGTAGCCATAATCATAGTCTTATTTTTTTGCTTGACAAGCCTATCCAAGAGCTCGATTATACTTGCTCCGGTATGTTTATCCAAATTTCCGGTGGGTTCATCTGCCAAAATAATATCGGGATTGTGAATCAATGCTCTTGCAATTGCTACGCGTTGTTGCTCGCCACCTGAGAGCATATCGGGGTATTTGGCATCTTTGCCACCCAATCCAACCTCGACGAGCATCATTTTTGCTTTTTCGATGTCCTCACTCGTTAATTTGCCCTTCAATTCCATCGGCAAAAGGAGATTTTCGAGTAATGTCAAAGTCGGTATAAGATTGAAAAATTGGAAAATGAAGCCGATATGATTTCTGCGAAATATCGTACGTTTGTGCTCGTTCAGCTCGGAAATATTTTCATCGTTGATAATAATACTTCCGCTATCGGGCACATCAATTCCGCTGATTAGATTGAGCAAAGTTGATTTTCCGCTGCCGCTTCTGCCGAACATGACGGTGATTTCACCAACTTTGAATTGGTAATTCAATCCCAAAAATACTTGATGTTTGCCCGAACCTTCGTCGTAACTTTTGCTTAAATTTTCTAACTGAATTAAATTTTTCATTATTTGCTATTTGTAAATTATTATTAACGTACAATGCGACATTTGCGTAGTTTGAGTTAGAATTCGATATTAACAATAAATTCATTTTTGCTTCGTTTGGGCAAAAGAATTAAAGACCGTTGGAGGTGCTATACCAAAATAGGTATGGCTGAGAGAGTCTCCTTGAACCTGATCCGGGTAATACCGGCGGAGGGAAACGCGTTGCCGCAAGGACAGCCCAATTATTCAAGTCTCTCATAATCTCAACGGGGAACTCATTATTAACATTGGAGTTTTCCATGAGAAATATTTTCTTAATCGCATTTGCACTGATTTTTATTGGTGCTTTCACCGTTCATTCCGAAGAGTTGAACGTAGATTCCACTCGTGTATATAAGATACCGAGTCTAACCGTTACCACATCTCGCGCCCAAGAGCGAGAATCACCTGTACCCTTTTCTGAAATCACTGTTTCGGAAATTGCCCAGCGCCACACAGTAAACGATTTGCCGAAAATCCTGAGCGAGACGCCGTCAATTTTGGCATACTCCGAAAGTGGAAATTTTATCGGCTATACCAATCTTACACTTCGCGGATTCGACCAGCGACGAATTTCTATTGTCATTAATGGCATTCCTCAGAACGACCCCGAAGACCACAATTTCTATTGGATTAACATGACTGATTTGGCTTCGGGGCTCGAAAGCATCCAAGTCCAACGCGGAGCCGGAATTGGCAGTTATGGTGCTGCTGCAATTGGTGGTTCAATTATCATGACCACCAAGAATTTCGCTCGTGAAAGGTCTGTCGAATTCAGCACCGGAATTGGCTTTCAGGAAAGCGCCTCATCGCTATATAATGCCGGGCAATATGGCTCGAAATTCGGGCTTTCGGCTTCGAGTGGATTAATTGATAATAAATATGCTTTTTATACTCGTATAAATCGCATTAATTCATTCGGTTACCGCGACCAATCTTGGGCAACTTTGAACAGTTACCAATTCGGCGTCGCACGATTTGACGATAATCTGACAACGCAAATAAATTTTATTACAGGTTCGCAAGATGACGGCTTGGCTTATACGGGCTTGCCCAAAGCATATGTAAAAGATGCCGACAAACGCAGAGCTAATTACAATTATTGGTCTTACGACCGCGAAAACGGAACGGAAGTAGATTGGGTGACAGTTCGCCGAAATCAAGAAGTAGAGCAATTTTCGCAACCACAGATTGAATTGCTGAATGATTGGCACATTTCCGAGAATCTTGAGCTGAAATCAGCACTTTTTTTCAAAACAGGTCAAGGATATTTTGATTATGACGGCACAGGCTGGACAGATGCCTCGTCATTCCGTTTGAATGAGCAAAATGGCTATCCTGATGCCAATGACCCGACAAATCCGATAATACGCGCTTTTGTTGGCAATAAATACGGCGGATGGATTCCGCGTCTGGTTTGGAATCACGGAAACGGCATTTTCACAAGTGGAATGGAAATAAGAATGCACCGCTCCAATCATTGGGGTAAGATTAATTTTGCAGAAAATTTGCCCGAGAATTTCGACCCCGGTTTCAAATTTTACAATTATGATGGAATTCGCAATATCTTTTCCGTATTTGCAAATGAGAAATTATTTCTGACCGAAAGAATAGCACTGAATTTGGATGCACAAATCGTTTATCAATCTTATGGAATCGAAAACGAAAAAGCAGGCAATGTTTTCACTGAATATTCGACTACTGACGGCACTATAGTGGGCAATGGCGAAAGACTTTTTGATGTTAATTACGTTTTCTTCAATCCGCGAATCGGCGTTAACTACAACGTCACTGATGAAATGAACACATACATTTCACTTGCACACACTTCTCGCGAGCCGCGGATGAAGAATCTCTATGCTGCAAGTGATGCTTTTTGGGGTGCTAAACCTCTATTTGCATTTGATACTACTTCAGATGGCACTCGGCTTTACGACTTCAGCAAAGCACTCGTCAAACCCGAAAAGATGCTCAATCTCGAGCTTGGTTGGGGATACTTGACTACAGATTTCAGCGTAAATGCGGGATTCTATTGGATGGAATACGCTGATGAGCTTGTCAAAAGCGGGCAAACCGATTTGTTCGGCTCGCCGATTGATGGCAATGCACCAAAAACCCGCCACTATGGGATTGAGCTTCAGGCTACGAAAATCTTCAACGTTTCGGATTTATTCGATTTGAGAATCAGTGGCAACGCAACTTATAGCCAAAATAAAATTATCGAATACAATTTCTCAACTCGCCAGGGTCATCTCGTATCGCTTGCGGATAATAATATTGCCGGTTTCCCCGATTTTATGGCGAATTTACGAGTAGGCATCAGCACCAAAGATTTGTACTTCGGTGTAGCCCTAAAGCATGTCGGCACTTATAAAACGGACAATTTCGGAGATATGCTGACCACTGACGAGCGAATCAGAAGTCATCTCGGAGGTGGATATTACGCAGATAACAACTTTGATGCATATACAGTGCTGGATGCAAGCCTGATTTACACTTTCAAGCAATTGCCATTTTTCGAAGAAATGAAAATTCATGCCGTGGTGAACAATCTGACGAATTTGTACTATGCATCGGGCGCCATCGGACCGGAATTTTTCCCTGCCGCCGAAAGAAATTATTGGGTGAACTTCGTTTTTGGGATGTAAAAACAATGCACTGAATTGGTGAATTTTAATATTGGCATGAGTGATGTGTAAAAAGTCATTACTCATGCCATTTTTATATATATTATGTTCCTGATTTCTCAATACCTACACAAATCCAAATTTATTCAAAAAAATACCACATAAACTTTGAAAATACGCTCACATTTTGTATTTTGAACTTTGTATTTGACGAATTTTTGGAAATCATGAAATAAATATGTTAAAATTGACAACTAACAATTTTTTATTAATAAATACATAAAGATGCCATGAGCAGTTACAACCCGTTCAACTCTACCATTTTTAATAAGGTCATTATGGCTGGGACAGGCGTGATACTTGTTCTTTTCGTAATTGGTCATATGGTCGGAAATTTGCAGGTTTTCTTGGGCGCAGATGTATTCAATACTTACGCACATTTTCTGAAAAGCACGGGCGAATTGCTCTGGCTTATGCGTTTAGTGTTGCTTCTTTGCGTAGTGCTTCATGTTTATACTTCTCTCAAATTGAAGTTTCTGAACATGAAAGCCCGACCGGAAGGATATAGCGTCACAAGCTATGTCAAATCCACACTTTATTCCCGTACTATGATTTACTCGGGAATAGTGATTTTTCTATTTGTAGTATATCATTTATTACATTTTACAGCTTTAGTAACCAATCCCGAATATGCCGACTATCGTGAAAACTATGGTCCCGTGTTGCAATCATCAGGTGTGATTGACCACAGCGGCAATATTATTCAGGTTACCGAAGGTGAAGGAATTTTTGACAGACATGATGCTTACAAAATGGTAATCGCAGGATTCAACAAGCCAATTGTAGCTGTTGTTTATATTTTAGCGGTGCTGTTTTTGGCACTACATTTATCACATGCTATTCAATCAATGTTCCAAACATTGGGATGGAGCGGTCCGAAAACGACTCCCCGATTGATGCTCGTTAGCAAGCTAATCGGGTGGGGATTATTCGTAGGATTTGCTTCAATTCCCGTTTCGGTGTTAATTTTCGGATTAGGTAAAGGAGTAATAGGATAATGAAATTAGATTCAAAAATACCATCCGGACCAATTGCACAATCATGGGACAAATATCGCTTTGATATGAAGCTGATTAATCCCGCTAACAAGCGCAAATTCAAGATTTTAGTCGTCGGTACCGGACTTGCAGGTGGCGCGGCTGCTGCCACTTTTGGCGAACTTGGCTACAATGTCGAAACTTTTACATATAATGACAGCCCAAGACGCGCTCATAGCATTTCTGCACAAGGTGGAATCAATGCCGCAAAAAATTACCAAAATGATGGTGATTCCATTTGGAGATTATTTTACGACACTGTAAAAGGTGGCGATTTCCGTGCTCGCGAAGCTAATGTTTATCGCTTAGCACAAGTAAGCGCCAATATTATTGACCAATGCGTGGCTCAAGGCGTGCCTTTCGCACGCGAATATGGCGGAACTTTAGCTAATCGTTCATTCGGTGGGGCACAGGTATCGCGAACATTTTATGCTCGAGGACAAACGGGGCAACAACTTCTACTTGGGGCATATTCGGCTCTAAACCGCCAAATTGCTGCCGGAAAAGTTAAATCGCACACTCGCAAAGAGATGTTGGATGTAGTCTTAGTTGATGGCTATGCCAGAGGAATTGTTACACGCGACCTCGTTACGGGCAAAATCGAATCGCACGTTGGCGATGCAGTCGTACTCGCTACAGGCGGTTACGGCAATGTATTTTTCCTCTCGACAAATGCTCAAGCATGTAACGTTACTGCAACTTATCGTGCTTACAAAAAGGGCGCATTATTTGCAAATCCCTGCTTTACACAAATTCACCCAACTTGCATTCCCGTTAGTGGAGACCACCAATCTAAGCTAACGCTAATGTCGGAATCGCTCAGAAATGATGGCAGAATTTGGGTTCCAAAAAATAAAGGCGATAATCGTGCACCTCAGGATATTCCCGAACAAGAGCGCGATTACTACTTAGAGCGCAAATACCCGAGCTTTGGCAATCTTTCACCACGCGATATTTCATCACGTGCAGCAAAACAAGTTTGCGACGAAGGTCGTGGCGTTGGCAGCACAGGTTATGGTGTATATCTCGATTTCGCAGATGCAATCGGACGCTTAGGCAAACATGCCATCGAAGAACGCTACGGAAATCTTTTCGAAATGTACGAACGCATTACAGGCGAAGACCCATATACAACGCCGATGAGGATTTATCCGGCATCGCATTATACAATGGGTGGCTTATGGGTTGATTACAATCTTATGAGCAACATTCCCGGATTGCACGTTATCGGCGAAGCAAATTTCTCCGACCATGGTGCAAATCGTCTCGGAGCAAGCGCATTGATGCAAGGTTTGGCAGACGGCTATTTTGTAATTCCTTACACAATCGGTCATTTCTTTGCAAATAATCCGATGGATAAAAGTGTCACAACTTCGCATCCCGAATTCCAAAAAGCAGAGCAAGAAGCTAAAGACAAAATCAACTTGTTGCTTTCGATTAATGGCAAAAGAACTCCTACATCATTCCACAAAGAATTGGGTACCTTGATATGGGATAAAGTTGGAATGGCGAGAAATGAAGCCGGACTGAAAGAAGCCATTGCAAGAATTCCCCAAATCAGAGAAGAATTTTGGGCGAATTTGAACGTCACGGGTGAACCCGACTCGCTCAATATGGCACTCGAAAAAGCTTTGCGTGTAGCCGATTTCCTCGAATTTGCCGAAGTAATGGCATGGGATGCACTCGAACGAGATGAATCCTGTGGAGGTCACTTCCGCGAAGAACACCAAACTCCCGATGGCGAAGCAGTTCGTAATGATGAAAAATACACTCACGTCGCAGCTTGGGAATACACCGGAGTAGGCAATAAGCCAACCAGACACCAAGAAGAATTAACTTTCGAAAATGTACCCTTATCTGTCAGGAGTTATAAATAATGAAACTAACACTTAATATATGGAGACAAAAGGACAAGAATTCCAAAGGGCAGTTTGAAAACTATAATTTGAACGAAGTGTCGCCCGATATGTCATTTTTGGAAATGCTCGACGTGCTGAACGAAGATTTGCTCCACAAGGGCGATGAACCCGTAGCATTCGACCACGATTGCCGCGAAGGCATTTGCGGAGCATGTTCGATGACAATTAACGGTCGCCCGCACGGTCCCGAAAAGCAAACTACAACGTGCCAGCTTCATATGCGGAAATTCAACGACGGCGAAACGATTACGATAGAGCCTTTCAGAGCGAAACCTTTCCCGGTAATCCGAGATTTGATAGTTGACCGCACATCGTTTGACCGAATTCAGCAAGCCGGTGGCTTCGTATCGGTCAACACAGGCAGTTCACCCGATTCCAACGCAGTGCCTATCGCCAAAGTTGCAGCCGACAAAGCATTCGATGCTGCGGCATGCATTGGTTGCGGTGCATGTGTAGCGGCTTGTCCCAACGGTGCAGCGATGCTCTTCACCTCCGCTAAAATTGGACAATTTGCTTTACTTCCGCAAGGACAGCCCGAACGCAAAGAACGCGTAATAGCAATGGTGAAGCAAATGGATTCCGAAGGATTTGGCGCATGCACAAACCACTACGAATGTGAAGCAGCTTGCCCCAAAGGCATTTCCGTCGAATTCATAGCAATGATGAACCGCGACTTTATGAAAGCCTCATTCACCAGATAAATCATTGAATCAAAATAATTTAATCCCTGCTCCTTCGGAAGCGGGGATTTTTTTTTGTCTTGAACAGGATTATCATATTTTGTAGGGACAGAACAGCGTTCTGTCCGAAAACATAATCACATCTTCACAAACATCTGCGTCCGGCTGCCAATACGAACATAATACACACCACGAGGAAGATGCGAAACATCAATTCTTGTTTCCCTCTTTGGCAAAGGGGGATTAAGGGGGATTTCTTCAACACATTCACCCAGAGTATTGAAGATTTTGATGTCAGCAATTTCATCAACTCCACGGTTAACCGTAGGGTTGATAGCTATGGTTATTTCTATATATTCGCTTGCCGGATTGGGAAAGACGGACAGCCCGCTCCCTGCTTCTGCGCTTTCTTTTACAGAAGATGGTGTGTATGTGCCACGAACAATACCATCTTGCCAAGCACATACAATTGGATTTTGCCCGGCAAAAGTAATTTCCTGAGTGAGTCGAGAAGATTCTTGTTCGGCACTCAATTGAACATCGGAGAACCATTTATAACCTCCGTCTGTTGTACGTAAAATCTTCCCGTATTTACCTACTGTTATTCCGTTTAGTTCATCATAAAAAGCAATGTCCCATAAACCAAATTTTGGTTCAGTTTCATCTACATGAATTAAATCCCATGTATAACCTCCGTTATAAGTTTTATAAACAAGTCCGTGTCTTAATCTACCCCCATTGTCTGTATCATAAACAACATAACCGACAGCCCATCCAATCATAGGATTTAGAGAAAACAATGAATTAATGTAAACATTTCTTGCCTGAAAATCATTTAAAATATCTTGCATATGCCATGTTTTGCCATTATCCGTAGTTGTCAGGAATCCTTTGAATAAAAAATGGAAATTATTAGGTGAAATTTCTTTATTGGCAAAGAAATAAATTGTAAATTTATCTTTATCAAAAAAATGAATATCTAATGCTTTAATTATATAATCATCAGGTACATCGGGATGTGATATTTCAATCATTTCAAAGGAGTCCCAATAATCATTAGTAATATAAATATTTGGTGTTGATACAACAGCCCCTTTTGAATTACTGAACATGTGGATATTTTTTAATTCTGAACTGCTTGGATATTTTCCATCGACTGGTACTACAACTCGAACGGTATCAAAGGATTCACCGCCATTTTTACTCCTGAAAATCATCCCATGGCTACGTGAAATTAGGATATTTTCTACTGTTTTATATGAAACTGAATTCATGTATCTGGGTTGTGGCCAAATCAAATTACCTTCTTCATCATATGTAATTTTTTCGTAATATAATTCACTCCATGTTTTGCCACCATCTGTGGATTTTAGAACACCTTCGCAACATACTGTACCATTCCATACCAAACACACACAATTTAAACTGTCTAAACATCTTACAGTATTAAATTTTGCAGCTGTACCATAAGTAGAAGGATGCACTTGCTCCCATTCGGTTTGAGAATACAAAATTGAATTCAATATTAGGACAAGCCATATTATATTTAAAATATACGAAATCATATTAACTCCTAAAGAAAAAGAGTCATACTCCTACATTTTCAGTAGGAGTATGACATTGTTTTTATTTAATATAAATAAACTTGTCTGTTTTTATCAGATTCTCATCAAAGACTATCGTATATATATATGTTCCTGTATTTAATGGTGTTAAATCAATGTTATATCTTGTTGTGCCAGCTTGAATTCTTATAGGACTTTGGATAAAAATATTACCTAAATAATCATATACAGTAAATTTTATTTCTGAGGAGTTTGGTGATTCAATTTCAAGATTAAATTTTCCATTCTGTATATAAGAATTAACCTTTATTTCTTCGTATAGGAAGAATTTCGCTCCATAAGATTCTTTACTACTCAGATGGGGGTAGTAGTAACCTTCCAAACTATCAAGCCAATCACACGAAGGTCCGCAAAATACTGGTGGTTCAAGCATTGGGAATTGAAGAGGTGGTAAACAGATGATATTTGTGTCGCTTGATGCTCCATCTGCAATCGTAATATGGTCATCATATCTACAAACAGTTAGTTGCTTAAAGCAACAATCAATAGTATCGCATACAACTCTGACAACTATTGTATCGAGTACTGAAACCCAACCACCGGGGCCGGATGGTCCTGCTTCTTCCCATTTCATTATCCAATTTGTATATATGTATGTACCAAAGCAACTGCTTATTCCAACACGCCAAGTCGTATCACAATCATTGACTTCTGTAGGTTCAAATTCCATTTTATTTTTATAAATTATTTCTTTCAAAGCAGCATCGTAAAGCATTTCGTCCGGGCAATTTCTACAATTCCAAGTATTGTGAGTCCAGAAGCCTGTAATTTGTAACTCTTGCTTGTCATTGCATTTTCTTGTTACATAAGAAACAGTGACTGGGCAATTAAAGCATCCAGGCACATGAAAATCAGATAAAGTATCTTTTCTTACTTCCGCTTCTTCACAATCATCCCAACAAGTTAAATCAATGTCAGGCATCCAAAAGTATGTCGTAGTATCACAAGAGATTTGTGCACTCAAATAACAACCTGAAGCAGAATGATATTCTTCCATACTTGTTAGCAATCTAATTCGTATGCTTGATTCTTCTCCTGGTCCAACACACTTAATAATATTAGAAACTGAATCAATATCTTTTGCCGCATTGCCTGACTCTGCAATCCATGTACCATAGTATTTAAAGCAAGTAATAGAATCCGGTATATTTAAATACACTCCAAAAGAACATGAGTCCGGACAAAGTGTATCTGAACTTTTGTATGAGGTTATCCATGAACTACTACCTTCACAGTTGCAACAGTGACTGATGTCAACATCATAAGTAAATTGGTTTACTCCTTCAACCATTAAGCTTGTGTCGCAATGCGGTGCTCCATTTGCATGTTGAATTATAATTCTAAACCTCATTGAGGTAGAATAATTAGACGGGCAGAGTTTATAACTGACACTTGTAGCAGGTGCGGATTCTACATATCTTAAATTCCACAACGGTGAATTTGGTGCTTTTGACAAAATTGAAATTTTCGCGTCTTCACAACTTGGATTGTCAATATCAATTTGAATACAACAATCTTCCGTCACATAGTAGTCAATATCGATTTCTTCGCAACATGAACTAAGCAATTGCTCAGGAAACAGCTCTTTTTCGTTCTGTGCAATCATTACAGTTACATTAGTAAAGTATAGTAAGGATAATACAATTGTCAATAGCCATGAGGCTTTGAGGGGGGGGGGCGAATACATTACTCATTATAAATTACTCCTTATTTAACAACAATTTACAAAAATGTAAAATTCAATATCCCAAAATAAAAAACTTTTGTCATTTCCAAATAAAATTTCAAATTTTTTATTTTTTTCAATTTTTCTTTCTCCCTCTCCTTCGGAGAGGTTGGGGTGAGGTTTCCTTCTTAACCCACCATCAAAATTCGTGGGCTATGTTTGTCTTCTTACCAATTTCAACTCTTTGTGTCCTTTGCGGCTAGATAGAATTAGCACGCCCTAAAAATATTTCGTAACACCCTCTTGAAAGAGGGGGAATAAGAAAAACTAACTAAAAAAAACTGTTGTCCGTTTATCATTTGGGAACTTTTTTAATTTATTTTTAGCGTTTGATTATGAATGTAAAATCTATATATATAAATCTTCCGGTGAGAGACCTTGCCAAGACAAGAGAGTTTTGGTCAAAATTGGGCTTTTCGTTCAACGAGCAATTCAGCGATGATAAGGCTTTGTGTCTGATTTTGAGCGACCCGACAATGTACTCGATGATGATTTCGCACGAATATTTCCAAACTTTTTGTAATCGCCCGATTGCGGACGGAAGCACTTCGCAGGTATTATTTGCAATCGAAGTCGAAAGCCGCGATGAAGTAGATGAAATAACCAGATTGGCTCTTGAAAATGGTGGCACTCGTTATCGTGAATCTGCAGACCATGATTGGATGTATTACGATAGCTTTGCCGACCCGGACGGGCATCAGTGGGAAGTGATGTTTACGGATTTGAGCGCAATGCCAAGCGAATAATGCAAAAATTTACAGCCAGAAATACATAATCAATGGGACGCTGATAAGTATAACTAAGATATCAAGAGGCAAACCCATTCGCCAATAATCGGTAAAGCGATAACCGCCGGGACCCATCACGAGCGTGTTTGATTGGTGACCGATTGGAGTTAAGAATGCACATGAGCCACCTACTGCAACAGCCATAATAAATGCGTCAGAGTTGACACCCAGACCATGAGCAACGTTCAAGGCTATCGGTGCCATTATAACAACCGTTGCGGCATTATTAATCACATCCGATAAAGTCATTGTGATGTATAAAACTATCGCAATCATAGCCCAAGTTGGGAATGAATCGCCGATGTTCAGAATATGCATACCAATAGTGGCAGCACCACCCGAAGTTTCGAGTGCCATACCCACAGGAATCATTGCACCAAGCAAAACTATTACGGGCCAATCTATACTTGTGTAAACGTCTTTGAGGGGCAAAATTCCGCTCAATATCATTGTAACTGCCGCTAAAGAAAATGCCACTTGCACTTCGAGTAAATTAAAAACCACAAGCAATATTGAAGCAATGAAAATGCTCATAGTCAACAATATTTTTTTCTGATAGCCCAATCTCAATCCGCGACGTGCCAGAGGCAAGCATCCAATCGTTTTGATGACCTCGTCAACAGATTTTGCTTTCCCTTGTAGTAAAAGCACATCGCCTGTACGGAAAATAATTTGGTCTAATCGGCGATGAATTTTCGTTTCTCGTCGAGCAACCGCAAGAAGATTAACTTCAAACCGTGTACGCATTTGCGAACTTGTTGCTGTTTGCCCGACGAGAGGTGAATCAGCCATGACAATGGCTTCGGTTGTTGTAATATATTCCGAGCCGCCGGCTTCCTTGTAAAGCGTTTTGCCACCGACAAGTTCAAAATCAGTTGACTCGAGAAAATTACTCAATTCGTCGGCATCAGTTTCAATGATAATAATATCGTCAACTTGCAACTCTTCCTTTGGGTCGGGAGCATGAATTCTTTCGTTATGCCGTATTAAACCAAGAATTTGGATATCGGTTTTAGTGCTTTTTTTCAAATTCTCAATAAGAGAATTTTTCATTTTAGAGCGTGCTGTAACTCTGACTTCTGTGATATAATCATCAATATTAAATAAGTCTTTTTCCGACTTTTCCGCAAAACGTTTAGGGAGCAATCTCCAGCCAACCAAACTGATGAATAAAATTCCTACAACAAGAACGATGACTCCAACAGGAGCGAAATCGAACAATTGAAATGGTGTACCAAATTCCTTCATCCTAAAAGATGATGCAATAATGTTCGGTGGAGTGCCTATCAAAGTAGTCATACCGCCAAGCAATGATGCAAAAGCTATCGGCATCAAAAAATATGATGGTGGGTTGCCACTTTTACGTGCTAAATGGATTGCAATCGGCATCATAATTGCCAAAGCACCGACGTTATTCATGAACGCAGATGCGATACCCGTCATAGTTGTCAATCCTAACAATTGGACTGTAACGTTATTGCCGAGTTTCATCATCCACTTGCCGAGCAAATCCATCAAACCCGAGTATTCGATTCCCTTCCCGATAATAAGCACTGCAGCAACAGTAATGACAGCAGGGTGACCAAACCCGAGGAAGGCGTCTGCCGGTGCAACGATACCTGCTATGACAAGTATGAACAAAGCAATCAATGCGACGAAATCATGACGGATTCGTCCCCATGCAAAAAGCACCAAAACTATAAAAAGTGTTGCAAAAACTATTACTTGTTCCATATGCGAATATAAATAATTTCACGTAGAATTATACATATTGAAAACTAATTTTTAGTCAAAGCTAATTTTTATCAAGCTTTCATTTTGAAAAAAACTACAAAATCTAAAGAATCCAATCAATACATTGGTTTTTGACTATTGATTAATCACGTTTGGTGTGAATTTGAATTGTTTATAAGCAATGGGGCAGGCAATATTGTTGATTTGGAAATTTACTATATAAAATATTCACGCTTTATGTTATCTTATTCACAGTCTTTTATTATGTTTGTAAAATCATTATCATGGGTGAAAAATGAAAACTTTGATTCTTATTTTTACATTGGTTGCAATCCAATGTGTTGCACAAGTACCTGAAATTAAGTGGTGGTACGACCTGAACGATAATTCGTACGGTCAGTCCGCACTCGCAGACATTGACCATGACGGAAAATACGAAGTGGTTTTCGGCTGTTATCGCAACGATAGCATGGTTTATGCCCTCAATTTAGACGATGGCACATTGCTCTGGAAGTACAATACATCCGGTTGGCAGGAGGGATGCAACGACACGGCGCCACTCATTTACGACGTGGACGGCGATGGCTTGCTCGACGTTATCGTCGCAAGTTCGTGCAATCCCTACACATATTGTTTCGACGGAGCAACAGGAGCAGTAAAATGGCAAACTCTCACACGTGGAAGCGATTCACCGCCTACAATAGCAGATATTGATGGCGATGGAAAATTGGAAATTTTGCACGGACAATTCGGTGGATATGTAATATGTATGAACGCAAGCGATGGCATCAAAAAGTGGGACTTAAAAGTGGACACTAACTCATGGATTCAGACTGCTCCGACAATTGTTGACCTTGACGGCGACGGAAAATTAGATTTCGTAGTAGCCTCGTGGAATTTTGATACAACTGACAACCAAAGCAAAGTTTATGCTTATCGTGGCTACGACCAGCAATTAATCTGGACATTCGACTTGGAAGATGTTGTTTATCACGGAACCGCAGTTGTTGACCTCGACAGCGATGGAATAGATGATTTAGTAATAGGCGATTATGCCGGCAATCTCTTTGCACTCAATTCCGCAGACGGCACATTGAAATGGCGTTTCAAGGCGATTTCATATATCGGTTCGCCTGTTGTTGTGGGCGATTTGGACGGCGATGGAAATTGCGAATTAGTCTTTTCGAGCTTTTACCGCTACTATGCCCTAAAAGGCGACGGCTCAGTACTTTGGGAATATGATATTCCCAATATCGAACAATCATTTCGTGGAGCAGCGCTATCAGATATAGACAATGACGGATTGCCGGATGTCATTTTCGGCACTACCGGCGGACAAGTAATCGCACTTAGGGGCATTGACGCTTCAGTCATTTGGACTCTTGACCTTGCTGACCATATCGGCAAAGAGTTTTCGATAGACCATGCCCCGGTAGTAGCGGATTTTGACGGCGACGGAATACTCGATGTTTTCATAATTGGTGGCTTTGTCGAATATCCCGATTGGCACAGTAATTACGGCAGAGCATACGCAATTTCAGCAGGAACCGGGCAAGGTCCCGACTGGACAATGTTCCAGAACAACATTCACAGGACAAGCAGCATCTGCACGAAACCCACAAGCATCAACGAAGCAGTGCAAATCAGCACGATAATCCACCCCAATCCCGCAACGGAATATATTGAAATCAGTTCCCACACCATCAACCCTACGGTTAACCGTAGGGTTGATGAAGGTGCTGAAATTCACATTTTCAATACGCTTGGTGAATGCGTAAGAAACCTCACCCCGCCCGCTCACCCTTCGACAGGCTCAGGGAGCGGGAATTTGAGAGTTGATATTTCGCATCTCTCTCGTGGTGTGTATTACGTCCGTATCGGCAGCCGGACGCGGATGTTTGTGAAGTTGTGACGAATGAAGAATTCGGAAGTCTAATTACTGTACCGTCAGTTATTCCAAAGTTAGTGTATCATCTTTGTTACAACTAACGACTATACTACAGATTTATCCCTATCCGTAAATTATAACAACTGACGGGACATGAAAAGGCATGCTTTCCTAACCTTCCGAAGGTTTCGTCTATTGTAAGATCCTACGGGAAATTATAATTCATCCGATGACTCCCACTTAGATGTGCCACAGCTTTTATCAATTCACTTAATCTGAATACTTCGAGTCATCGGATGAATGGAGAATTTGAGAGCTTCCTAATCACACTAATCACACTAATCACACAAATCATAGTTCAGA